>NZ_JAVAYL010000216.1:0-455 GCF_054185225.1 Bradyrhizobium sp. 18BD
GCTGGTACAAAGATGGCAGCAAAACCATACACGCTATTTATTACTGCGATAAGGTGGATAATGAATGGTCGGCACCAAAAAAATGAATAGTAATGTAAATGTGGATGGGTTTAACTCCATACAGCCATTTGTTACTTCTGATGGTTTACGTATGTTCTTTTCTTCTAATAAGCCAGGTGGCCAGGGTGGCGACGATATTTGGGTGGCTTACCTTAATTTTAATGGCGATGCGGTAAATTCAACTAACCTGGGTAGTGTGATCAATACCGCGTTTGATGAAGAGGCTCCTTACTATGATCTGCCAAATAAAAGATTGGTATATAGCTCAAAAGGATTTATAGGTCTGGGTGGTTTTGACTTTTTCGAAAGCCAAAGCACATTAGATAAGTGGAGCGAACCCAAGAACCTGGGCTATCCCATTAATTCGGCCAAAGACGATTTATATTTCCTGCCGG
>NZ_JAVAYL010000217.1:0-454 GCF_054185225.1 Bradyrhizobium sp. 18BD
TGCTTCATTTGGCAATCATCAAATAGCATTTGCCAATTATGAGAGCCAGATGCGGTGGTTTGTGAAAGCTAATCAAAGGCTGGGAGTAACCGTTTTAAAGGATATGGTGCCTAAATCAAAAAAACAGCTTTGGTTGCAAACCACTATGCTGCGCCTGATGCTTAAACTGCCCGGGAAAGAAAAGATACTGAAAAACTTTCTAAAAGAAATGCAACGGTCTGTTGATGAAGCTGCTAACGCAATAGAGCTTAAAAATTATGATCATTATAAATTACAAGCCATCAACAGCGATCAGATTTGATATTTAACCACCTGCTTTACTTAATTTATAATTAAACCAGATGTTTGAGGTGCTTGTCGACAGTTTCCAATAACCGGGTCATTTCAAAAGGCTTGTTCAAAGAAGCATCTGCTCCGCAATCACGGGCAATATCTGCCAGATTTGCCCAGCCAG
>NZ_JAVAYL010000218.1:0-454 GCF_054185225.1 Bradyrhizobium sp. 18BD
TGTGTTGATCACCAAATCACATTTATTCCTTATTTCCCATTAGCATCCGGTATTTTAGCTGGAAAATATGATGAGAACACTAAATTTAGTGACCATCGTACTACACGTCGTGATTTTATACCTGGTGTTTTTGAAGAGAATGTGCGTCGCGTAAAAGCTTTGGAAAGCCTAGCTGCAGCACATCAAACTTCAATTGCGAACATTGTATTAGCATTTTATTTAACGAGACCAGCTATCGATGTGATTATTCCTGGTGCAAAACGTGCAGAACAAGTCGTTGAAAATATTAAAGCTGCAGATATCGTTTTATCAGATGATGAGATTCAATATATCGATGAACTGTTTCCGATTGAAGACTAAATGAATTGTATTTAATGGTGACATATGTATCTAATTCATCATGAATTAGCCCCGTATCACAAACGACGTTATATAAGGATGACGAAATTTCGTC
>NZ_JAVAYL010000219.1:0-454 GCF_054185225.1 Bradyrhizobium sp. 18BD
TGGTCGTTTAGGATCTTTTAACCCTGCACGGGCACGTCTAACCGCTTTACTGATTGAATTAACAGCATCTTTTTGCCCAATAACTCTCTCATGTAATGTATCTTCTAGACTAAGAAGTTTTTCAGATTCTGTTTCATTGATTTTAGTTAATGGGATACCTGTCCATCCTGCAATAACTTCAGCAATATCTTCTTCTGACAATGAAGTTGACATGCCATTTTGTGCATTCTTCCATTCATTTTTAGCTTCTTCATATTGCTTTTCAAGTTTTGTTTGTTTATCACGCAGGTTAGCAGCATTTTCAAACTCTTGAGCATGTACTGCGGCATCTTTTTCATTTTTAACTTTATCAATTTCTTGTTCAATTTCTTTTAAATTATTAGGTGTCGTATGACTCTTAAGTCTTACTTTAGAACTTGCTTCATCAATTAAATCAATTGCTTTATCTGGTAAG
>NZ_JAVAYL010000220.1:0-454 GCF_054185225.1 Bradyrhizobium sp. 18BD
TTGCCTTGAAGGCGACAGAAAAGCGCCTGGCAACCATGCCTTTATTAGCGGATGGCATCTCTCGGATCATTGTGAAATCTGGCTGGAAGCGTTGTCTCGTACCGGACAAGAGCTGCGGCTCAATGTGCTTCCCTCTCCCCCAGTCGTGCTGGCGCCCGAGCTGTTCGCCCAGAGAAAATGGTTCCTGGTGACCACCGGAAAGCTCACTGCCGGGCAGAAAAAACAGCTTGCCCAGTGGCGCAACGTGGTCGCTTCGCTGGAGGTTATCACACTATAAGCGCTGAAATAGATTTCTTCCCCTCATTCTATCTTATTGATATTTAAGTACATCAAAAAAATCTCCGCGAAAACTTAGACAAAAAAACAAAGTTGTGTAAGTTTTAAATCAGCGTGAGATAACATTTTGCGCCATTGGCGTCAGTCGTCGTACTTTCAATAAGGGGGAATCATAAAT
>NZ_JAVAYL010000221.1:0-454 GCF_054185225.1 Bradyrhizobium sp. 18BD
CGAGCGCGTTCTCGACCACTGGGTGGCGGCCGCCCTCGATCTCGAAGCAGCTATGCTCGACCAGGGCCGGGCGCGTCCAGCCGCCCTCGGCGGCGCGCTCCGCCAGGCCGGCGGCGACGTCGAGCCGGGCAAGTGCGTCGGCGGTGGCGGCGATCGGCTCACGGCGGTCGAGCGCCGCGGTGGTGAGGTCTTCGAGCTGGGCGGCCTCGGCGGCGATGGCGTGGGCGCCGGCCTGAGTCACCTTCACCGCGACATCGTGCAGCGCGGGGGCGTTGAAGCGGACCACGCCGGCGAGCGTCTGGCGGTGGGTGAAGCCGCTGTCCGCCTTCATCAGCGGATCGGCGGCGCGGGCCGGGACCTCGATATGATAGCCGAGCACGCCGTTATGGCGGATCTTGAGCGCCGAGACGCCGGTGGTGCCGCGGAATTCCGCCTCGAGCGCGGCGATGGCCCG
>NZ_JAVAYL010000222.1:0-453 GCF_054185225.1 Bradyrhizobium sp. 18BD
CTCCCGCTTTCAGGTTATTCAAATAAGTTGCGCCTCCGTATATTTCTTTCAGATAATTATGGTAAGTACTTAAATTAACACCAATATTCCAGCGCAAATCATGCGTTTTTACCGCCGTTGCACCCAAAACCAGCTCATAGCCTTTACGCTGATAAACATTACCGTTAAGCAGCTGGCTATCAAACCCGCTGGTATTCGAAATAGGATTATTGGTTATGTTATTATAGTCTCTCGTTTGAAAATAGGTAGCATCGATGGTTAATCGGCTTTTAAATAATTTAGCCTCAAACCCGGTTTCATAACTATCAGATGTTTGTGGAAGCAGACCGGAGGTAAACAACTGACTCCCGTAGGAAAGAGAAGGATTGTTATTCCATATAGTTCCTTTTGTATAAGTAGGCAGGTAATCGTAAGTACCGGCAAATAGCTGTCCGCTTGAAACCCTTGACCATG
>NZ_JAVAYL010000223.1:0-453 GCF_054185225.1 Bradyrhizobium sp. 18BD
GCCACAATCGGCCCATCGCCCTCACGGGAACCTGGTGCGCACCGGGTATCAGGGAGGGCGCCGGTGCCGGACTGGCAGCGCTACGGTGGCGTTGTCTGGTGACGAGCCCTAAGTCCGGGCCCTGGAAAAACCCGGCCGCCGCAAATGGCGGTTTCGAGGCCCGAAGTCTGCCGTCGCGAACGACGGCGAGGTCGGTCCGGGGCAAGAACACTGGCGGGGCGCCCGGAAGGCGCCAGCATCTAAATAGCGTGAGGCACCGACCCGGCGCCCCGCTTCCCACCTCCCTCAAGGGGAGTGTTTTTTGACAATGGCCAGACGCGAAAGCGGGCGTGGCGATGAATAAGTGTATCAACGCGTCATCGCGTCATCGCGCCGACGCGACTGCACCGCCGCCGTCATTCCGGCCGAGCGCAGCGAGAGCCGGAACCCATTGGCCGCCCGTCGTCGGGCACG
>NZ_JAVAYL010000224.1:0-452 GCF_054185225.1 Bradyrhizobium sp. 18BD
CATCCCGAAGTTCTGGCTGTTGTTTTTCTTCCTGTCGGGTCTTACCTTTTTAACGGTAATTTCTATCCTGATGGTAGCCAAAATCAATAAAGAAATGTATGCACAAGCGTTTTTGGCTGCAACAACGGTTAAGCTGTTGGCCTGTATGTTTTTTGCTTTGATTTTTCTTTTAAAAAACAAGGTAAACAGGTACGTTTTTGTGGCCGATTTTTTTTATATATATTTCTTAAATATGGGTTTTGAAATTTATGGTTTGTTACGTAACTTGCGCAACCAAAAAATAAGGTAGAAAACTTCATCTAGATGAATAATAGCTCGATTTTGAACTCAAAAATATTTAAACCATTACTGATTTCCGCGCTTTTTTTGCTTTTCTGTGTTAAGCCAACATTATCTTTTTCACAAGAAAAAGCTGCTGAAGCAAGCGAAAAACCATTTGATCCGAAAGAGGT
>NZ_JAVAYL010000024.1:0-134576 GCF_054185225.1 Bradyrhizobium sp. 18BD
TGCGGATAGCGGCCGGTCCGTCGGAAAGATGATCGAACAACATCGTTGTCTCCAGGTTGAGTGCTTCAGCAACCTCAGTCTGGCCTCAGACCCGGTCGCTATCCACTCCCCATGGAATCTTCGTCGCGGAGCCTGTCATCCGGCCCGCCGAAGGCGGGACCGGGTGGCTCCTCGCAATGACGGCCGAGCCACCACACGAACACGCTGCCCCATAGTTTCACCCATCACAAAGAATTTTTGTCCGAAACCCCTACGCAAACCCTCCCGTAGTTCGGCCAACGACGCGCTGCTGCCTCACGTCAAACTGTCGCAGACGCCGTTGTTGCCCAACTCAACGCCGGCCATTGCCGGTCACAATTCAATCGGGAGATTCTCCATGTCGAAGCGTATTGCCTATCTCGCTGCCGCCGCCTTCAGCGCCCTGGCCATCACCGCGACCGTCGTCGCGCCTGTCCGCGCCGAGGAGAAGACCGTCATGGTTGGCGGCGCCGCGATGTTCCCGTCGAAGAACATCGTCCAGAACGCAGTCAACTCGAAGGACCACACCACGCTGGTCGCGGCGGTGAAGGCGGCCGGCCTTGTCCAGACGCTGGAAAGCAAGGGCCCGTTCACGGTGTTCGCGCCGACCAATGCCGCCTTCGGCAAGCTGCCGGCCGGCACCGTCGACAATCTGGTCAAGCCCGAGAACAAGGCGACCCTGACCAAGATCCTCACCTACCATGTCGTGCCCGGCAAGCTCGAGGCGTCCGACCTCACCGACGGCAAGAAGCTGAGGACCGCCGAGGGCGAGGAGCTGACCGTGAAGAAGCAGGACGGCAAGGTCTGGATCGTCGATGCCAAGGGCGGCACCTCGACGGTGACGATTTCCAACGTCAACCAGTCCAACGGCGTCATCCACGTGGTTGACACCGTGCTGATGCCGGCGACGTAACACCGCGTCCTCCTGTTTCATCCCCGACAGGGTGCAACGAAACGGCGAGTCGGGGGTCACCCGGCTCGCTTTATTGTGACCGCCATAGCCCGGAGGCATCGATTCGATGGCCGGAGGGGCGTAACGAAAGCGGACGCAGCGGCGTATATTGACGACACACGACGTTCAGGACGGAACCACCATGTCGAGCCTCACAGTCACCGACCAGCAGGTCAGCGCCGCCCCGGCCAAAGTGATCCAGCCGGCCTGGGTTCGCGTCATGCACTGGATCAACGCCCTCGCCATGATCCTGATGATCCTGTCGGGCTGGCAGATCTACAACGCCTCGCCGCTGTTCGGCTTCAGCTTCCCGCGCGAGTACACGCTGGGCGGCTGGCTCGGCGGCGGCCTGCTCTGGCATTTTGCCGCGATGTGGCTGCTGATGATCAACGGCTTCGCCTATCTCATCACCGGTTTCGCCACCGGGCGCTTCCGCAAAAAACTGCTGCCGATCACCGCGTCGGGCGTGCTCCACGACGTCAGGGCTGCCCTGACCTTCAAGCTCGGCCATGACGACCTCACCGTCTACAATTACGTGCAGCGCCTGCTCTATGCCGGCATCATCGTGGTCGGCGTGCTGATCGTGCTGTCGGGCCTGTCGATGTGGAAGCCGGTACAGCTCTATTATCTCGTGATGCTGTTCGGCGATTATCCGACCGCGCGCTACGTGCACTTCTTCTGCATGGCCGCGATCTGCGCCTTCATCGTCATTCACGTTCTGCTCGCGCTGCTGGTGCCGAAGAGCCTGCGCGCGATGATCATCGGTCGATAAGGAGAATAGCGATGGCCAAGCGCTCATTCCTGATCCCCGGCGTCGACAAGCGGCTGCTGATCAAGGATGCCATCAAGACGATGCCGGATTTCACCCGCCGCCGCTTCATCGCCGGTGGCGCCAGCCTCGGCGCGCTGACGCTGCTCACCGGCTGCGACGTCGTGGACTCGTCCTCGGCCGATACGCTGCTGGCGCAGGTCTCGAAGTTCAACGACGCGGTGCAGGCCTGGATGTTCAATCCAGACGCGCTGGCGCCGACCTTCCCCGAGAGCGCGATTACAAAACCGTTCCCGTTCAATGCCTATTACGATCTCGACGACGCGCCCGACATCGATGGCGCCGACTGGAAGCTCGAGGTCCGCGGCCTCGTCGACAACAAGAAGTCTTGGACGCTCCCCGAGCTCTACAAGCTGCCGCAGGTCAGCCAGATCACCCGCCACATCTGCGTCGAAGGCTGGAGCGCGATCGGCAGCTGGACCGGCACGCCCTTGCGCGATTTCCTCAAACTGATCGGCGCCGATACGCGCGCGAAATACGTCTGGTTCCAGTGCGCCGACAAGGACGGCTACAATTCGCCTTTGGACATGCGCAGCGCGCTGCATCCGCAGACGCAGATGACGTTCAAGTACGCCAACGAGATCCTGCCACGCGCCTACGGTTTTCCGATGAAGATCCGCGTGCCGACGAAGCTCGGCTTCAAGAACCCGAAATACGTGGTCTCGATGGAAGTCACCAACGACTACAAGGGCGGCTATTGGGAAGACCAGGGGTATAATTCGTTCAGCGGGAGTTGACGCCTTGTAGGGTGGGTTAGCCGAAGGCGTAACCCACCTCTTTCGTTTCCGCAGCGACAGAAGTGGTGGGTTACGCTTCGCTAACCCACCCTACGGTAGCGCGGCGCTGTACATGATCGCTCGGGCAGCCCTATTTTGCGGGCGGCATGACCTCGAATCTAGCGATCAGAGCGAACATCAAGACATGGCTGGCAGCTTCGCTGATCTGCGTTGCGGCGATGTCCGCGCTAGTCGACGGCCTTTTCTTCTGGCGCGGCATATACGCAACGCCTGTGACCGATGCTGTTGCAGACACCCTGTTGGCGCTTTTGCTCATAATGTGGATCATGGCTGACCAACACGATCACCCACAAGTCAAGCGGCCGTTCGACTACGGATTTCTCCTGATGGTGTTCTGGCTGCCGTATCTGCCTTACTATTTGTGGCGGACGAGACGTAGAGCCGGACTATTGATGTTCGTAGGCTTCATCGGCTTGTTCTCGCTGGGTTTTTTCGTTCAGCTCGCGATGATCTTAGCGATAGCTCTGAACAATCAGTTCTTCGCCGTGCCGCGATGAGGCCACGGGACGTCAGGCGCCCGGCTTGAGCTTCCGTTGAAGCAACGATAGCGCGGCCCCCAGCGCCAGCAGTGCCGCCGATACATTCAGCGCGTAACTCAAGCTCCCCAGCGCATCGGTGATGGCGCCGACCACGATCGGCCCGAGCGTCTGACCGACTCCGAACGAGATCGTCATCGCCGCGATCGCGGTCGGCCACATCTCCGGCGGATAGTTGAAGCGGACGAACGCGGTGGTCGAGCCGACCACGGCGAAGAAAGCGACGCCGAACACCACCGCCGAGACCGCGAGCCATGCCGGCGAATGCCCTAGCATCGGCAAAGCCGCACCCAGTGCGTTGGTTCCGAGGATGATCGCGGTGGCCAATCCGCCGCGATTGAGCGCGAGCACGCCGCGCCAGACCCAGGGCGTGACGAAGGCGCTGAGGCCGATCAGGCTCCAGAATGCCGCCTGCGCGGCGGCCCCGCCGCCGCCGTCGCGCACATAGGCGATCATGAAGGTCATGTAGGCGATGTAGCCGGCGCCGAACAGGAAGTAGGCGGCGAGGTAGATGAGCACGGGCAGGATCTTGAAGGCGGCGTGGCTGCCTTCGGAGAAGCGCGCGCCGCTCTCGATGCGGACCAGGAACAGCGGCACGGTCATGATGGTCGAGAGCAGCGTCAGTGCCCACCACACCAGCCACCACGAGCCCGGCCCGAAATATTGCAGCGTGAACGGGGCGATCAGCCCGGAGGAGAGAATGCCGATGCCGGGTCCGGCATAGAACAGGCTGAGCAGGAAATTGGCCCGCGCGGGCTGCGATTGCGCGATGGTCGCGGCCAGCGCGCCGCCGGCGACGAAGCCGGCCGCGGCCCCGAGGCCCAGCACGAGGCGCGCCAGGCTCAGCGCGACGAAATTCCCCGTCAGCGCGCAGGTGGCGAGCGCGGCGACGCAGGCGACGGTTCCGCCGCGGATCGCCGCCGACCAGCCGACACGCTGGATCAGCCGGGACGCGACGAGGGCGCCCACGAGGTAGCCGACGGCGTTGATGGTGTTCATGAACCCGGCCGCCGAGTAGGACCAGCCGAGGTCGTCCCGCATGTCGGGCAGCACCAGCGCATAGGCAAAGCGGCCGATGCCGAGCCCGACCGTCGCGGCCAGCGACAGGGTCAGGATCAGCCGCGCGGGATGGGCGTCGGACAGGGGACGATCAGGGGCGTGCAACAGGGGTACTCCGGCCCGCGCAGTGTGGCAGGCCCTGCCCGCCTTGCACAGCCGCGCCGCGGCAATGGTGTCTTGCCAAGCGCGCAACGCCGCTCTAGCACTCCGGCCGAATTCGATCTCAGAGGAAACGACTATGGCGACCCACAAATTGCTGCTGCTCCCCGGCGACGGTATCGGCCCCGAGGTGATGGGCGAGGTGAAGCGGCTGATCGATTGGCTCAATTCCGCCGGGATCGCCAAATTCGAGACCGACACCGGCCTCGTCGGCGGCTCCGCCTATGACGCCCACAAGGTGTCGATCTCCGAGGGCGACATGGCCAAGGCGCTGGCCGCCGACGCCATCATCTTCGGCGCGGTCGGCGGTCCGAAGTGGGATGCGGTGCCCTACGAGGTCCGCCCCGAGGCGGGCCTGCTGCGCCTCCGCAAGGATCTGGCCCTGTTCGCCAACCTCCGTCCGGCCGTGTGCTATCCGGCGCTGGCCGACGCCTCCAGCCTGAAGCGCGAGGCGGTCGAGGGCCTCGACATCGTGATCGTGCGCGAGCTCACCGGCGGCGTCTATTTCGGCGAGCCCAAGACCATCACCGATCTCGGCAACGGCCAGAAGCGCGCCATCGATACCCAAGTCTACGACACCTATGAGATCGAGCGCATCGGCCGCGTCGCCTTCGAGCTTGCCAGGAAGCGCAAGAACAAGGTGACGTCGATGGAGAAGCGCAACGTCATGAAGTCGGGCGTGCTCTGGAACGAGGTCATGACCCAGGTCCACAAGCGCGAATATCCCGACGTCACGCTCGAGCATCAGCTCGCCGATTCCGGCGGCATGATGCTGGTGAAGGCGCCGAAGCAGTTCGACGTCATCGTCACCGACAATCTGTTCGGCGACATGCTGTCCGACATCGCGGCGATGCTGACGGGCTCGCTCGGCATGCTGCCCTCGGCCTCGCTCGGCGAAGTCGACGTCAAGAGCAAGAAGCGCAAGGCGCTGTACGAGCCCGTTCACGGTTCGGCGCCCGATATCGCCGGCAAGGGCCTCGCCAATCCGATCGCGATGATCTCGTCGTTCGGCATGGCGCTGCGCTATTCCTTCGACATGGGCGATCTCGCCGACAAGGTCGACGCCGCGATCGCTGCGGTGCTCGCCAGCGGCCTGCGCACCGCCGACATCAAGTCGGAGGGCACGACTGCTGCCTCGACCACGCAGATGGGCGAAGCGATTCTGAAGGAACTGCAGAAGCTGCACGCGTAAGCGGGCACAGCAATCGCAGCAGAATCGTAGAGTGGGTTAGCGCAGCGTAACCCACCTCTTCTGACTCCGCGGGTATCAAAGTGGTGGGTTACGCCTTCGGCTAACCCACCCTACGGCACCTGCTCTTGGAGCCACCTCATGGACATCTCGCCCCGCCCCAAGATCGCGGAAACCATCGTCCATGAGACGGTGCGCCAGCGCGAGGCGCAGATCGGGCGGCGCTGCGAGATTCTCAGCCATACCCGCATCGAATATGCCTCGCTCGGCGACTACTCCTATCTCGGCGAGAATTGCGAGATCGCCGACGCCGCCATCGGAAAATTCACTGCCATCGCCAATTCGGTGCGGATCGGCGCGCCGAATCATCCGATGGGCCGTCCGTCCCAGCATCGCTTCACCTACGTCCCGGAATATTACGAGGCGAGCGCGACGCGTGACCGCGACTTCTTCGCGGATCGCCGCGGCGACCGCGTCATCGTCGGCAACGACGTCTGGATCGGCCATGCTGCGATCCTGCTGCCGGGCGTCACGGTCGGCGACGGCGCGGTGATCGGCGCGGGCGCGGTCGTCAGCCGTGACGTCGCGCCCTACACGATCGTCGGCGGCGTTCCCGCGCGCCCGATCCGCAAGCGCTTTCCCGATGAAGTCGCGGACAGCCTGCGCCGCATCGCCTGGTGGGATTGGCCGGATGAGCTGATCTTCGAACGCCTCGGCGATTTCCGCTCCGAGGCGATCGAAGACTTTTGCCGGCGCTATGATCCGGCGTTTGGCGCTAACCCGTAGCCTCAGCCGTCATTGCGAGGAGCGAAGCGACGAAGCAATCCAGAATCGTTTCGCGGAAAGATTCTGGATTGCTTCGCTGCGCTCGCAATGACGATGGAGAGGCAGGCGTGCCCTACGGCACCTCCTGAAACAAAAAGGCCGGGCGCGGGCCCGGCCTTTTGATTCGGTCGTGACGTCCGCTCAGTAGAGCGGGAAATTCTGCGGATAGCCGCCGACGTCGGCCGGCGTAGAAAGCGGCTGGCGATCGATCGGGCGGTTGAGGTTTTCGCGGGCGAACGAGGGATAACCAACGGCCGGCGGGAAGGCGTAATCGCTGAACTTGCGGTCGCCCGGATTGACCTCGGTGCCGCCGTCGAGCCAGGAGCGCTTGCTCACATAGAGGCGGGTGCGTCCCTGCTGATAGACCGCGTTGGGGCCGCTCGGACCATAATAGGCCCGGCCGCGATCGTCATAACGCTTGACCTTGGTGTCGGCCGAAGCCGGCGCTGCGAGCGCCACAGCAATCACGGCGCCCGCCGCCAGCCAGGTCGCCAATTTGGTTGCAGCAGAGAATTTCGAGCTCATCACGTCCCCTTCAGGCGGCAAGCCGCCAGTCGATTTCGCCCCATACTATCCCGTCCCTGGTGTCCGCAACTAGGTCTATTGGGTCACACCCGCGCGGAATAATCGTGCGCGCCGGCAAAAGTTGCATGCAAACCAGCTACTTGAGCTTGATGCCGGTCAAAGCGCCCCGCGCAATTGCGCATTCGCGGCGCCCAGTAGCCAGTCCGAGGAGCCGGCTTGGGTGCAGGGCCGGCGCTTGAGCTCGGCATGGGCGAACAAGTCCGCGAGCTTGGGCTCGTTGCCCGAGGTCAGCAGCGTCAGCCGGTTGAACGTGCAGGCGACCGCCGCGCGCTGGGCGGGCAGGGTATCGCCCTGACAGGAGAAGCCGGAGATCTGGAGCGCCGGCTCCTCGTTGCGCTTGAGGTAGCCGAGGCAGGCCGGCTGCGCCGTGCCGGCCGGCCGGAACAGGGCGACGGGGCCGAATTTGGTGTCGATCAGGCCGGCCTGCTCGAGCGGGGTCTCAGCCGTGAGGCCCATCCGGAGTGCCAGCCCTTCGGTTGCCGGACGCGCCCGGTCGAATTCGCCGCCTTCCCGGTAAATCTCGAGTTCGGCCAGCGGCTTGTCCGCGTCGCCGGCCCAGCGCAGCACGTCCCTGCGGCCGCCTTCGGGGTGTCGCAGGATGAGGTAAGAGGCTGCTTTCTCTGATGAATCGAGCTTGCTGAGGGCGAAGGCGGGATGCGAGCGGTCGGCCACGGCCCAGCCGGGCTTCGAAGCCGGCTCGTCGTCGCGCAGATCAGGGAGCTGGCCGAGGGCGGCGAGGCCCAGGATGGCAAACAGCACCAGCGCCCCCACATAGGCGAACAGGCGCGCCAGCGTGCCGACCACCTCGTCGGCGAAGACTGCAAGCGCCAAATGGATCTGGGTAGGGCTAACGGCCGTGCTGGCCTCAGGCGACTGCATCCACGGCCTTCAGGCATGGTCTAACGTTGTCTTGAGGCCGGTTCTCGCATAGAAGCGCTGCTCTTCCTGTTTAAGCGCGAGCTTCAGGAACGGGCTTTTTCATCGGAGAGTGAACGATGGGTTACAAAGTCGCAGTCGTCGGCGCGACCGGCAATGTCGGACGGGAAATGCTCAACATCCTCGATGAGCGCAAATTCCCCGCGGACGAGGTCGTGGCCCTTGCGTCACGCCGCAGCGTCGGCGTCGAGGTCTCCTATGGCGATCGCACCCTCAAGGTCAAAGCGCTCGAGCATTACGACTTCTCCGACGTCGACATCTGCCTGATGTCGGCCGGTGGCTCAGTGTCGAAGGAATGGTCGCCGCAGATCGGCGCCGCCGGCGCGGTCGTGATCGACAACTCCTCGGCCTGGCGCATGGATCCGGACGTGCCGCTGATCGTGCCGGAAGTGAATGCGGCTGCGACCGAAGGCTTCAAGAAGAAGAACATCATCGCCAACCCGAATTGCTCGACCGCGCAGCTCGTGGTCGCGCTCAAGCCGCTGCACGACAAGGCCACCATCAAGCGCGTCGTCGTCTCGACCTATCAATCGGTGTCGGGCGCCGGCAAGGACGCGATGGACGAATTGTTCTCGCAGACCAAGGCCGTCTACACCAACGACGAGCTGATCGCGAAGAAATTCCCCAAGCGCATCGCCTTCAACGTCATCCCCCACATCGACGTCTTCATGGAGGACGGCTACACCAAGGAAGAGTGGAAGATGATGGCGGAGACCAAGAAGATTCTTGATCCCAAGATCAAGCTCTCCGCGACCTGCGTGCGCGTGCCGGTGTTCGTCGGCCACTCCGAGGCCGTCAACATCGAGTTCGAGAATCCGATCACCGCGGACGAAGCCCGCGAGATCCTGCGCAAGGCGCCCGGCTGCCTCGTCATCGACAAGCAGGAGCCCGGCGGCTACGCCACGCCCTATGAAGCGGCCGGCGAGGACGCGACCTATATCAGCCGCATCCGCGAGGACGCGACGGTGGAGAACGGTCTCGTGCTGTGGTGCGTGTCCGACAACCTCCGCAAGGGCGCAGCCCTCAACGCGATCCAGATCGCGGAAGTGCTGATCAACCGCAAGCTGATCAGCGCGAAGAAGAAGGCGGCGTAAGCGCCGTCACCGCTGCCGTAGGGTGGGCAAAGCGAAGCGTGCCCACCACCTGCGTTTTAATCGGGAAAGATCGTGGGCACGGCGCGTCGCGCCTTTGCCCACCCTACGAATTCTGCGTTGTTCTGTAGGGCGGATTAGCCGAAGGCGTAATCCGCCTCTTCACTTTCCGAGCGCTGAGAAACGCGGCGGATTACGCTTCGCTAATCCGCCCTACGCGAGACGAACTCAGACCACGCCCCGCGCGTTCCGAAATTCCTTGCTCGGCTTGTCCAGCACGAACAGCGATCCCTCCGCGACGCCGAAATAGGCGCCGTGGGTCTGCATCTGGCCTGAGTCCACGGCCTTGCGCACGAACGGGAAGGTCATCAGGTTTTCCAGGCTGCGGAACACCGCGGCCTTCTCGATGCGCTCGACGAATTGCGCCATGCTCTCATGGTTGCGCTGCTCGACCACTTCGCCGGGCTTGATGAACATCTGCATCCATTTGCCGATGAAGTCGCCGGGCGTCAGCGGCTCGATCTTGTCGACGAAGGCGCGGATGCCGCCGCATTGCGCGTGGCCAAGGACGACGATGTGCTTCACCTTCAGCACCGTCACGGCATATTCCAGCGCGGCCGAAACGCCATGCGCGTTGCCGTCGGGCTGATATACCGGCACCAGATTGGCGATGTTGCGGACCACGAACAATTCGCCCGGGCCGACGTCGAAGATGGTCTCCGGCGCGACGCGGCTGTCGCAGCAGCCGATCACCATCACTTCCGGGAACTGTCCCTTCACCGACAGCTCGCGATAGCGGCTCTGCTCGGCCGGCAGCCGCTGGGTGGCGAAGGCGTTGTAGCCTTCCAGCAAATGCTTCGGGAATGTGATCATGGCCTATGCCTAACCATAGACCAGAGGGGCGAACAAGCCTTTCGAATAGGCATGCCAGATGCTATCGGCTTCGGTCAGAACACAGACGAGGAAACCGGAAGGACCATTCGCATGACCCGCCCGCGCCGCAGCCATCTGTTCATGCCCGGCTCCAACCCCCGCGCGCTGGAAAAGGCGCGGAATCTGGCCGCCGACGGCCTGATCCTCGATCTGGAAGATTCCGTTGCCCCCGACGCCAAGGCGGTCGCGCGTGACGGCATCGCCGCCGCGATCGCGGCCAAGGGGTTTGGCAAGCGCGAGATCCTGATCCGGACCAACGGTCTCGACACGCCCTGGTGGGCCGACGACGTCGCGATGGCCGCCAAGGCCTGGCCCGACGGCATCCTGGTTCCGAAAGTTTCAAGCATCGAAGATCTCCAGGCGATCGGCGGTCGTCTCGCCGAGCTCGGCGCCGCGCCGACCGTGAAGGTCTGGGCGATGATCGAGACCGCGCGCGCGGTGCTGCATGCCGAGGAGCTGGCCGAAGCGGGTCGTGACCCGAAGACGCGTCTGTCCGGCTTCGTGTTTGGCCCGAACGACATCTCGCGCGAGACGCGCATCAAGATGATGCCCGGCCGCGCCGCGATGATCCCGATGATCACGCATTGCATCCTGGCCACGCGCGCCCACGGCCTCGAGATCCTCGACGGTCCCTACAGCGACATCGCCAACTCCGACGGCTTCGCCACCGAATGCGCGCAGGGCCGCGACCTCGGCTTCGACGGCAAGACCCTGATCCACCCCTCGCAGATCGAGGCCTGCAACGCCATCTTCACGCCGCCCGAAGAGGAAGTCGCGCGCGCGCGCAAGATCATCGCGGCGTTCGAATTGCCGGAGAATGTCTCGCGCGGCGCGATCCGCCTCGACGGCGCCATGGTGGAGCGCCTGCACGCCGACATGGCCAGGCGCACGATCGAGATCGCGGATGCGATCGCCGCGATGAGCAAGGGCTAAAGCATGATCCGGAAAAGTGCGCAGCGGTTTTCCGAAAAGATCATGCTCAAACAACAACCTGAAGCGCGATGACGATTCATCCTAATCTCATCGCGCTTTAGCTTTGCAGCCGAACGAGCGGACGCCGGCCAGAGCAAGGCTTGGGGGCGCGGCGTTCGAACGTTCGGGCGACATCACCTTTAGGGTTGTGGTCCCGATAAGCCCGGTTCGCGCTCAGCCCGGAAAACATTGCCATACAGATTCGCTATCCATTGTCGCCCGCTCGCAGTGATGTTGAGATAACGTATGGCGCCTTGAATTTGCGGGGCGACATTGTTCCAATAGAACTGCGGGTACTTGTAGACGATGTCTGCAGGCGTTTCGTAGCCGAGCTTCTTGTTCAGGCCGATTTCCTCGAACTCGTAAAAGAGTGCATTTGCCTTCCTGAGATAGTTCGGGTCGCCGAGCTGACCAATGAGGTCCGCGGCGCGCAGCAACATGCCTTCCTCTTCGTCTGATTCGTCGTCAGGGGAATCCGTATATGGAAAGCGCGTGAATTCTATGGCTCGCGCAATCCGGCTTGCGTCAACTTCCTCGACGTCGTCGAAGCGTTCGGAGGCGAACAGCTTCGAGCGGTCGACATGATGGGGCGCGAGCGAGGCATCCGTCGCGCCGCGCGGGAGACGAACCATGCGGCCGGTCATGTCTGCGACATAGGAGTCCTCGGTATCGCCCTGAACTATGCCGCGCACGTACCCGATGTCGTGAGTGAGGCAGGCGAGGATGAAATTTCCGTAGTCTGCGGCCGTCGTCGGACGGAGCATCATCCGTCCCATCAGGATATCGTGGCCCGCCAGGGTCACGAGCATGGTGTGCTCGACGTCGTGATACAGAGCGTCGCTGTTACCGATGCATTCCAGCGTCAGCCTTGCTGCAAAGGGAAGGACTTCGGTCAAGCGGGCATGAGAAGAGCCAAACCGGTCCCGGGTATCGGAGGTCAGAAACGTCGATAAGGTTTGCGCCACCAGTTCAGGAATCGTGATCATCCGGGCACCCATTCGATGTGCTGGCACGACAACGGATCACCGTTGCCAGCCCCATGATCGAGCCCGAATTTGTCCCGGGAGCTTGACGTAAATCAACGACCGGCCCGAACTCGATCCGGGGTCGGGACCAAGAGGTTTCTGGCCGTGTGGTATTTCCCGCGTTGCTTCAGTGATGCGATCGCCGCGATGGCGAGCGGCTGAGGGGCCAGGGTCTCACGGCTTTGCGACAGCAAGGACCGCGATAGCAATCGCCGCGAACAGAACGAGCGGTAGGGATTTTGACGTCGCGGGCGGGGCGCCCGCCGCGATCCTCCGAAGATGGCCGCTCTGGATTCCGTGCAGACCTGAGAGAAGTACGACGAAACCGAGCTTGGCGTTCAGCCAGCCCTGGCCAAACCATGCGCCGGACACGGCAAGGCCCGTTCCGAGCAGCCAGACCGCGATGATGGTTGGGACCGTCACCCACCGGTCGTAACGGCGGATGGCCGCGATGAATGGCTCGCTGCCCCGAGGCAGCGTCGATACCAGGGCAAGCGTCACTGAGGTCAGAACGACGCCGCCGACGAATAGCAGCGCCGCGGCGACGTGAGCGGCCTTCAGCCAGATGTAGTAGTCGGCGAGGCTCATTGGAGGGAATCCTCTTGGCGCACAGCCTCGATGCGCCGGCGGATATGCCGTGAAGCGAGAAAGCCGGCGAACGGCACGAAGGCCGAGGCGGCGAGCAAGGCGATCTGGCGCCGCTGCCAAACCCCGGCGCCGACGGTCTGCAGCAGCGCCCAGCCGTAAAAGATGAACGCAAGGCCGTGCAGCGGCCCAATCGCTCGCACGCCGGTCGGCCAGTCCCAGAGATGCTTGAGCGGAACGGCGACGCAAACGAGCAGGGCCAGCGTCGAAGCTTCGATGATTGAGGCAAGCTTGAGCTGGCCGAGGAGTGAGGTGTTGATGTCGCGTTCTCTGTTCATTGCCTGACCGTTGGCGCTCCATCGCGCGCCGCCCGTGGTTAGCGGATCCGGTCGGGATCAATGAGTGGCGGTTCTGCCGATATATGATCGATTCCTGCCAAAACGTGATACTGACGTCCGAAGGCAATCGCCGGGAACGGAACGTCATGGTTCACAGGGTTTGCATTGTCGCGATGGATCAGGTGATCCCCTACGACATGACGCTTGCCTATGAAGTGTTCGCCCGGCTCAGGGACGATAACGGCAAGCCGTTCTACGACGTGCGCGTGTGTGCCGCGGCGGCTCGCGTCAGCGCTGGCGCATTCGGCCTGGTGGTGCCGTTCGGCCTGGAGGTCCTTGCCCGTGCGGACACCGTGATCGTGCCCGGAATTGAGAATCCTCTGGCGCCCCGATCGAAAGCCATTCTGCGCGCACTGCACCGGGCGCATCGCCGCGGAGCACGAATTGCCTCGATCTGCTCCGGGGCCTTCGTGCTCGCGGAGGCCGGCCTCCTGGACGGACGCCGGGCGACCACCCATTGGCTCTGCGCCGAGCTCCTCGCCAGCAATTATCCGCAGGTGAAGGTGGACCCGAATGTTCTCTTCGTGGACGAGGGGGAGATCGTGACGTCGGCCGGCGCGTCGGCTGGAATGGACATGTGCCTTCATCTCGTCAGGCGCGATTTCGGTCAGGCTGTGGCAGCTCATGCCGCGCGGCTGGCGGTCGCGCCCGTCAACAGGGAAGGCGGCCAGGCCCAATTCATTCGGCGCGATCCGCCGCGATCGAGCGGCTCTCTCGCAGCGCATCTCGACTGGGCCTTGGCTCATCTGGCGGAACCGCTTAACGTGGCACGGATGGCGGCTCAGGCGGGGATGAGCGAACGAAGCTTTGCGCGCCATTTCCGGCAGCAGATGGGCACCACGCCGATGCAGTGGCTGCTCACCGTGCGAGTTCGCCGGGCGCAGGAGCTTCTGGAGGGCAGCCCGGCTTACGTGGACCAGATCGCCGCGGCTTGCGGCTTTCAGTCAACCGTCACGTTTCGCGCGAGCTTTCGCCGGATCGCCGGGGTCAGCCCCGGCGACTATCGGCGCCGGTTCAACGACGCGCAATCATCTGCCGCGTAGCGATTCTCTCGGCGCTGACTTCGAGCTGCTCTTCGCCGATACCTGGCGGCGCGGCGATCGTCACCGATTGGGAATTCTGTCAGGGAGTGTCTGCGGTCGCTGCGTTCCCGGCCGCCCCGGCCTCGATGGGCGAGTTGCCGGTGGGCGAACTGCCGGCGGGCGAGCTACCGGGCGGTGGCCTGGCCGTCGCCACCCATGCCACCCGGCCGGACCACCCCAGCCCATGCCGCGCCGCCAATTGTAGCCACACCAGTACCAGCCGCCGCCCCGCCATCCGCCGTTGTACCAACAGTAACGGCGGCCTCTCCAGGTGAACTGGACTGTTTCCGTAAGGCGCAGCTGATCAGCGACCTCACGCGCGCCCAATGGTGCGATAAGGCCCGCCTGTGAACGACCGCCGGTCGTCACGACCGCCGCGGACGCAGCCGCAATCGCGAGTACGCATAAAGTCAATTTTCGCATGATCCGCTCCTCGCTTCGACTGCGCGGGAAGAGAGCCGGCTGAGTGATCGCAGCCCGCGGCTGCAGGGCAGGGCTGTGCCTCTGACATCTGATTCACAGGATGCTATTCAGGATGTCATTCCGGGAGCGCGACGAACTCGCGAGCTATGATGAATTCCCTCGCTCCGCGCGGGCCCCGGAATGACGGATTGCAACACCAGGCAGCCTTGCTAGGCAGCCTTGGGATGAGTAGCGGCTGCGAGGGTATCGCGCAGGTGCTGTTCCTTCTTTTCATCGAGCGAGGTCTTGAGGACCGTCCCTCCCGCATCCTTGATCTCATTGAGAACCTTGTCTGCGGTCATGCTCTTGATGAGCAAGAACAGAACAGCATCTCCCGATTTCACCTTCGCGGCGAGATCCTTCATGAACTGATCTTTGATGCCGAAATCGGTCAGCGCGCCACCCAATGCGCCTGCGCCGGCACCGAGGGCCACGCCGATAAGAGGATTCAGGAACACCAATCCAATCAGCAGTCCCCAGAAGCTGCCGCTTGCGGCCCCCATCATCGTAGTGTTCACAAGCTGATTGAGCTTGACGGAATCCTCTGTCTTGACTGCGATCACGGCATCCTGGATCGCGATCAGATACTCCTTCTGGAGCTTGAGTATCTTCTGCCGAACTTCTTCTGCCTTGGCTTCGGATGGGTACACGATCGCAACAAGGTCTGACATTGAACACTCCCGTTCTGATTTGAAGTGCTGCCCCTGATCCGCTTGATACGCGCGGCCAACGTTTAACACAGACCGAAACGTCTCTTGTCGGCGAATAGGTTCCACATGTTCACAAAACGGAGATGTTTTGGGGCGGCGCAATTGAGTAAGCGGGATTGTCTTACGTGCCGTCGCCGCTCCGCCCGGAAGTTTTTCGACCTTGCTCTCGCGCGCCGAGCAACCACGGGACGAAAGGAGAAGAATGGGGCAAAACCTCATAGGAGGAATTGATATGTCGCGTTCGAAGCTGGCGCTTATCGCGATGACGGTTCTCTCGATGGGCTTCGTTCTCAGTCCTCAAGACCCTGCCGATGCTGCCACGTTCTGTGCGCAGTTAAGAGGGGCCAAAGCCGCAGGACAACCTGACTGCTCATTCTCGACTCTGGATACGTGTCGTGAGCGTGTCAAACACAGGGGCGGCGCACACTGCTATAAATTGACCCGCTAGACTGCTCATCCGCGCGGCGCGCTGCCCGTACGGTCGAGTGACTCCAGCGTCGACGCATTCGAGCAATAGTGGCGATAATTCTCCGCGGCGGCGCCATCGGCTGAAGCGCCGCGCCGCCAGCGCTGATCGCCGCGCGGACTCAAGACATCAGTCGACGACGTTCGCGTCTGCGTCTCGCGCCGAGATCACGCTCAAGACATTAGATGTCTTCTATTTCAGATGCCTTCTATTTGGCGATGCTCGTCCAGCTGTTTATTGCACTCCGTGTCTCGTCGGCGCGATGAGACGGGGCATCAATAAGAAAAGACGCCGGGGTACTATGATTCACGATTTGAATGGCACGCGCGCATTTTTGCTCGTGTCGGTATCGGTGCTGCTGACCACGACAGCGTCATTCGCACAGCAATCCAACGTTCAACCATCCACCGGGTCCGGGCAGTCGCTTCCTCCGGTCGCCGTGTCCGCACCGGAGCGCCGCGCTGTTCCCATCCGGAGACAGCATTCATCCAATTCAGTGCGCGCGCGGCGCCAGGCCGATGCGCGCCAGAGCGCGCCGGCAGCAAGCACGCCCGCGACGATGGGTGCGCAACGTGCCGCATCGCCGGTGCCGTATGTCGGCGGACAAATTGCACGCGGCGGCCAGCTCGGCCTGCTCGGCAACAAGGACTACATGGAAACGCCGTACAGCCTCACCAGCTATACGGAGAAGACCATCCGCGACCAGCAGGCGACCAGCGTCGCCGAGGTTCTGACCAATTCCGATCCGTCGGTCCGCGCCGCGATCGGCAGCAGCAACCGCTATGACGCGCTGACTATTCGCGGCTTCCGTGTCGAGAACAGCGAGATCGCGCTGAACGGGCTGTATGGTCTCGTGCCGGCCTATCGCGTCAATCCGGCGCCGATCGAACGCATCGAATTGCTCAAGGGGCCGGGCGCGTTCCTCAACGGCATGGCCCCGCAGGGAAGCATCGGCGGCAGCGTCAATGTCGTGACCAAACGCGCCTATGAAGACCTGACGCGCCTGACTGTCGGCACCATGTCGAACGCCCGCTTCGGCACGGAGGTCGACGTGGCGCGCCGCTACGGCGACCAGAAGGAATGGGGCGTCCGGGTCAATGCCGGCTTCGATGGTGGCGATACGACGATCGATCGCCAATCGGTGCGGGACGGCGTCGGTTCGCTCGGGGTCGACTACCGGGGCGAGCGCTTCCGGTGGTCGGCCGACGTCATCTATCAGGACGACTGGATGAAGGCCGCGGCGCGTGGGTATACGCCGGTCAAAGGCATCGCGGTGCCGAATGCGCCCGATCCGCGCATCAATCTCGCCCAGCCGTTCGACTATGCCCGCGCAAAGAGCCTCACGGGCCTGACGCGCGCCGAATACGACCTGTCCAACAACGTCACCCTGTTCGGCGCCATCGGCGGCAATCAGTTTGGATACGACAAGCGGGAGGCGCCGGGCGCGACGATTCTCACGACCTCGGGCGATGCGCTTTCGACGTCGCGCTTCCAGACCGGCAAGTCCGAGGCCGTGTCCGGCGAAGCCGGTGTCCGGGCGCAATTCGACACGGGGCCGGTCGGCCATGAGGTTGTTGTCAGCGGCAGCGTGTTGAACCGGACGGACTGGCTCGGCCAGACCAATTTCGGAAACTACCTGACCAACATCTACACACCGACGCTGCTGGCCGGCCCCGGTACACCGGTGTCGTCCTTCGCCGAGGGCAAGTCCGGCTCTCTCGGCCTGCGCAGCGTCGGCGTTGCCGATACGCTCTCGATGATGAACGGGATGCTTCAGGTGATCGTCGGCGCCAGACAGCAGCAGGTCATTGCGAACAGCTTCGATCCCGCGAGCGGTCTTGAGACGGCCCATTACGACCAGAGCGCGACGTCGCCCTCCATCGCCCTGCTGGTGCGGCCGATCAAGGAAGTGTCCTTTTATGCCAGCTACATCGAAGGTCTTTCGCCCGGACCCACGCCGCCGGCCGGCGCAGCCAACACCAACGCGGTGTTCGCTCCCTTCAAGACCCGGCAATACGAGGTCGGCACCAAGCTCGATCTCGGTCGTTTCGGCGCGAGCTTGGCGGCGTTCCAGATCAGCCTGCCCAGCGGCGTTGTCGATCCCGTTACAAAAATCTACGGCCTCGACGGCGAACAGCGAAACCGGGGCGTCGAGCTCAACACCTTCGGCGAAGTGGGGCCGGGGATCCGGGTTCTCGGCGGCGTGACCTATCTCGATGCGCGGCTGACAAAGACCGAAGGGCACCTCAATGACGGAAATCATGCGGTCGGCGCGCCAGGCTGGCAGAGCAATCTTGGTATCGAGTGGGATATGCCGTTCCTGCCCGGGCTGACGGCGACGGCGCGCACGATCTACACCAGCCGGGCCTATGTCAGCACCGACAACATCCAGAGCGTCCCCGCGTGGATGACCTTCGACATTGGTGCGCGCTATGCGACCAGCCTGGCCGGGCGGCCGACCACGTTCCGCGCGTCCGTCACCAATCTGTTCGACAATCGCTACTGGATCGGCAATCCGACCGGCTACGTCATCAGCGGCATGCCGCGGACGCTCTGGCTATCGATGTCGGTCGACTTCTGACGCGGAGGAAGTTCGTCGCGCCGCTCAGTGCGGCGCGGCATTGCTGCAATAGCCCGGAGAGGTCTCGGCCGCTGTGCCGTGGGCGAGGTCGCGGCGATAAGCAAGCGCTGGCGAGCGCAGTCATGCTCTCGTCGGGCGCATGCCAGGTCGGTCGTCAATGTGCGCGGACAATGCCGGCTCCGCGACCCCTGCTTTTCCCGTTGCGGTGGTGGCGGACAATGCTACGCTCGCGCCCGATATTTGATCCGGGCAAGTATTTGATGCGCATTTTTTGGCTCGCCGTCCTCCTCGCTTCGTCACTCTCGTTCGTCCCGCCGGCGCTTGCACAGCAGGCCAGGGTTGCGCTCGTCATCGGCAACGGCGCCTATGAGAAAGTGCCTGAGTTGCCAAACCCGACGCGCGATGCGGCCGACATCGGCCGCGCCCTCGAGCGCCTCGATTTTAGGGTCACCCAGGTCAAGAATGCCAACGCGCAAGAGATGAGGAAGGCCGTCGTCGAGTTCGGCCGGTCTGCCGAGGGAGCCGACCTCGCCGTCGTGTTCTACGCGGGGCACGGCATGGAAGTCGGCGGCGAGAACTGGCTGATTCCGATCAGCGCAGAGCTGCGCAGCGACACCGACATCGAGAGCGAGGCCATCAGCCTGCGCTCGGTGAGCCTTCAGGTATCGAAGGCCCGGAGGCTGGGCCTCGTCATCCTCGACGCCTGCCGCAACAATCCCTTCGCCGCGAAGATGAAGCGGTCGATCGCCACCCGGGCCGTAGCTCGCGGACTCGCGCCGACCGAGCCCTCCGACAATGTCCTGATCGCCTATGCCGCCCGCGACGGCACCACGGCGAGCGATGGCGATGGCCGGAACAGCCCCTTTACCGCGTCGTTGCTGCGCCACATCGAAACACCGGGCCTCGAAATATCGTTTCTATTTCGCCGGGTCCGCGACGACGTGATGGTTGCGACCAGGCGCGAGCAGCAGCCGTTCGTGTACGGCTCCCTGTCGAAGGAGGAGATTTACCTGAAAGCGCCCGCCGCGAGCGCTCCGGCGCCAGTCGCGTCAAATCCGGCACCCGCAACTGCAACTCCCGCGGAAGACGAGCAGTTTTGGCTGGCGATCCGGACCTCGAATGTGTGGGGTCTCTATGAGGACTTCATGGCGAGGTATCCCCGCAGCAATCATGTCGCGGAAGCGCGACAGCGGATCAAGGATCTCAAGGCGAGTGAAGTGGCGGCACTATCGCCCTCCGCCCCGGCATCGGACGCGAGCGCGCGTCCGGCGCCTGATCCGAAAACCGTCGTTCGAAACGTCTTTGCGCCCGAGGATAACCAGAAGGTTGCTGCCATCGCGGCCGCGCAGCAGCTCAAGCTGCCGAACTTCACGATCGCGTCCAGTCAGGATGTTTCGCCCAAATCCGATTCCAGATTTGTTGGCGTGTGGTCCAACAAGCGTGGATGGTCGAACGGCAAGGGACGCTATACGATGCTGATCGTCACGGAGGTCTCCGCGACGGGGTTGGCCAAGGGATACTATCTCTGGGGGCCGCCGACGAAAACGTCGTGGGCGAAAGACGAAGCGGGCAACCGGTCGTTCGCGGAGTACATCACGGACAACAAGTTCTCGATCGGCGGGACACTCGTCACCGTCAAGCTCGAGAAGAACGTTCTTGCCCTCTCCTCCTTCAAAAAGGAGAATCCATCCGAGTCGGCGAACATAGAGCTTCGTCCGGTCTGGCAGCTCGTGCCGGTGCCGGAGGAGGTCGAACCTTCAGCCAGGCGCGAGAAGACCTCGCAGCCTCTTGCCGTCAAGAAGGAAAGCACCGCCGAGCCGCGTGCTCCGGCGAGTGTCGGTGGAGCGAGCATGGAAGAGCGTTATCGCGCCTGCAGGAAGCTCGTGAAGGGATTTGCCCGGCGTGAGGCTTGCGCGCGTACCGGTGTGATCTAGCGCCGGCGACGCGGCCGGTCGCCAGGCCATCGGTCGGGACGAACGACCGCTCAGTGCGTCGTGACGTCCGAGCGATCGAGCGATTCCAGCGTCGCGGCGTTGCCGCAATAGCCGTGATAGTTCTCTGCGGCGGTGCCGTGGGCGAGATCGCGGTCGCATTGTCCCTTCTGATCGCAGAGCGAGCAGACCCGCTCCATGTCGCGCAGCAGCAGCGGTTGCGTGCGGCCGAGCGCTTCGGCGTTGATGCCGAGCTGCTCCAGCATCTTCGGCAGCTCGTCGGCGGCGTGCTGGCCGTGACGGACCAGATCTTCGAGATCATCGGGCGCGATCCGGAGATCGCTGGCGATCCGGTCGAAATCGGCGCGATCGAGCCGCCGCATCTCGTTCATCTCGCGGTGATGCTTCAGCCAGTTCGCGAAGGATTCGATGAGGTCCTGGACGATGGGATAAGGCCTGCTTGGGGTGCTCATGCGAGGCTCCGTTCGGGTCGTGGAATTGGAGCCAGACTAGGCAAAATGGTGCAGGCGCGCGTTGCGCTGGATCAAATTGAGAATGGGTCAAGAAAGCAGGTCTCGTGTCCCGGACGCGCTGCAGCGTGTAACGCTGCTGCGCAGAGCCGGGACCCATCTCGCCACATGCTGGGCCCCGGCTCAGCAGCGCATCACTGACGTGCTGCGCTGCGTCCGGGGCACGAGAGTGCCGCACAGCACACAGAGCTCAGCTAAATCGCTCCGCCGCCCACGCATACAGGCTGCCCGGAATCGGCTTCTCGCCGCCGCGGCCCTTGGGCGAGATGTGGAGGCCGATGATCTCGGGATTGGCGACGAGACCGAGATAGCTCGACGGATCGAAGAACAGCTTTGGCTCGGCGTGCACGGCGTAGAACGATTGCTTCGGCAGCGCGTTGTGCAATTCGCCGGTGCGGCGCGCGAGCGCGGTGAGCGCGGCAGGCCCGTAGATCGCGACGCGGATATCGGAGAGACGGTTCGAGCCGCCGCGCAGACGGCGCATCATGAAGGTGATGCGATGGCGCACGGACAGCCAGTTCGGCGTCAGCTCTTCCTGCTCCATCAGCTCTTCGAAGGCGGAAACGATGCCGTGCGCGGGCGGCAGGTAGATCACGGAGTTGCCGAGCTGGCGTGGCCGCTCCCAGGCGAAATAGGGTTTTGCCGGATCGATCGCGACGGGCTTCAGGAGCAGCACGTCGGCGTCGAGCCAGAGGCCGAGGTTCTTTGCCATCAGCTTCATGCGGAAGAAGTCGCTGAACTGCAGCGTGGTCCAGTCGCGCCAGCTGCCGTCCGGCTGCGGCGGGCGCAGGCGCTCGGAGAACGCGTGCGGCAGGATCGCTTCGGCATCCGCATTCTCGATGCCCGCGGGCAGGCCGGGAATGGTGTCGAAGCTGTAGACCGTGACCTTGTGGCCGGCAGCCAGCTGCGAGCGCAGACAGGTCTGGCGCAGCGCATCCATCGGGCCATGCCAGAAGGTGACGATGTCGGGCAGCATGCGAGCAGCTATACGGGATAATCAGGGCAAAGAAAAAGCCCCGGCGCCGACAGCACCGGGGCTCCAACGAAAACCTGAGATCAGGCCCAGGCGCGTTCGCGCTTGAGCTTCTCTTCATAGGTGTCGATCGAGGACTTCTTCTCCATCGTCAGACCGATGTCGTCGAGGCCGTTGATCAGGCAGTGCTTGCGGAACGGGTCGATCTCGAACTTGACCTTGCCGCCGTCGGGACCGCGGATCTCCTGGTTCGGCAGGTCGATCGTCAGCGTTGCGTTGGCGCCGCGCTCGGCGTCGTCGAACAGCTTGTCGAGGTCTTCCTGGCTGACGCGGATCGGCAGAATGCCGTTCTTGAAGCAGTTGTTGTAGAAGATGTCGCCGAACGAGGTCGAGATGACGCAGCGGATGCCGAAGTCGAGCAGCGCCCAGGGCGCGTGCTCGCGGCTCGAGCCGCAGCCGAAATTGTCGCCGGCCACCAGCACCTTCGCGTTGCGATAGGCGGGCTGGTTGAGGACGAAATCCGGATTCTCGCTGCCGTCGTCCTTGTAGCGCTGCTCGGAGAAGAGCCCCTTGCCAAGGCCGGTGCGCTTGATGGTCTTGAGGTACTGCTTCGGAATGATCATGTCGGTGTCGACATTGATGATCTTCAGCGGCGCCGCGACGCCTTCCAGCGTGGTGAACTTGTCCATGGTTGCGCTTTCCCGGGTGTTTCAGGGGGAGACGGTATTTATCGCGATCGGGGCCCGAATCCTAGGCCGAATTCGGCAGATCTAGTCTGCTTTGGCCTCAATTGCCGCCATATCGTCGTCCGAGAGGCCGAAATGGTGCCCGATCTCGTGAATCAGGACGTGGCGGACGATATGGCCGAGGCTTTCGTCGTGCTCGGCCCAGTAATCCAGGATCGGCCGGCGGTAGAGCCAGACCATGTTGGGCAGCCGCGCCACGTCGCCGAAGCTCTGTTGGGGCAGGCCGACGCCCTGGAACAGGCCGAGCAGGTCGAACTCGCTCTCGCATTCCATCTCGTCCAGAACCTCGTCGGTCGGGAAGTCGTCGACGCGGAGGATCACGCCCTCGCACAGCCCGCGAAATTCCGCCGGCAGGCGCTCGAATACCTCATGGGCCATCGCTTCCATCTCGGCCAGCGAGGGCGCTTTCAATTCCGTCCACATGGCCGTCTCTTACCGCGGGTTTCCTGCCGATGCATCCGGCTTTATAGGATCGGCGTTGACGTCGCGCGCGAAAACGAGGAGCGTACGCCGCGTCAAGGGGTTGGCTCAGGTAAGTGGTGGTACGATGCGGGCGGGAACAGCGGGACTGGCTCTACTGTGCATGGGGTTGTTTTCGTCATTTTGTATTGGCGCAGAGGCCCAGACGGCTGGCACCGAGCTCCGCATGGCCCAGGCGACCTCGCCCGAGGACGCCCCGCCGCCGCGCAGGCGGACTCAGCCGCGGCTGCGCGTCACCCCCTATTACAGCCCTGACGGCGTCTATCCGCGCTACAATCCGGGTCCTGACGCGGTCCGCGAGTGCAACGCCGCCTATGTGCAGGAATACCGGCCGAGCGGCACGGTGATCGTGCCGCATATGCACTGCTACTGGCGCCGCGGCTGAGGTCTCACTGCCCGCGCAGCGCGCCGATCAGGCCGGCGCCGACGACGAGCGCCGAGGCGCCATAGACCAGGATCGCCATTACGGATTGGGTGAGCGGGCTTGCAGAGCCCGCCTCGACGCCCGGCCCCTGCGCGGCAAGTGCCGAGCTCGCGCCGAGGGCAAGGCTCGCTGTGATCGCGAGGCGAGATAACCGCAATCCGCTGGAACTTAACAGAAGACCTGGCATCACCATCTCCCTTAGTCGCTCGACCAGAAGATACGTTCGCCGTTGATCGCCGGTTTTTGTCGGGGCGCGCAATGTTGCGCCGGTGCCTGGGAACCTTGTCCGTGCCCTCTGCATTCATGTCCGGGGCGCACTCATCCATATCCGATCCAGGCGCGAGGCTCTAGGGCTCAGCTCTAGTCCTTGCGTCGTACGTCCGGTCAGTGCGTGCACCCCGCAACGATGTCAGGAGATCCAACGAAATGCAGTCTATGAAAATGCTCGGCCTTGCGGCCGCCGGTGCGCTGTTCGTCCTCGCAGCGCCGGTCGAGCGCGCGCAGGCGGTGTCGCTCATCAATCCCGGTGCCGCGCAGTCGGTGCAGGATGAAGCGAGGCCGACGACCGAGGTGCGCTGGCATCGTCACCACTGGCGCCGTCATCACTGGCGCGGGCGCCACTGGCATCGTCACCGTCGCTGGTGATCGGCGGAGTTGAGAACAGGCCCGCGATGCGGGCCTGTTTTAACTTGCAGGCGACGCTGTGATGCCCGCATGGTGATGGTGGAGGTCGTCATGACGAGATGGATCGCATTGGCCGTTGTCGTTGAGCTTGCCGCAGGCCTGTCTTACGCTTCTGCCGCGCAGAGAGTGACGAAGCTGCCGGATGCCTCGGCGGGACGCGCAATGTTCGATGCGCAGCGACATGTTCGATACGATGTTGCGCGGTACTCTCCGCGTTCTGATCCGCACTACTACGCGCGGCCCGTCTATTACCGTCCTTATCCCTATGGCGTGCCCGCGCCGTTCGTCTTCGGCTACGGGCCGTGGTGGTAACGCGCTAGCCGCCTGGCGCAAACCCCTTCACCAGCAGCACGGTTGCCTGCGCGCCGGCCTTGCGATCGCGCGAGATCTCTTCGTAGTCAGGCGAGTTCGAGAAGGCCAGGAATGAGGCCTCGTCGGGAAACGACATCATGACAAGCTTGTCATGCGGCCATGCGCCTTCGAGCACGCGCGGATGTTCATCGGCTGCGAGCAGCCGTCCGTTGTACTTCCTGAACACGTCGAAGAAGCGCGCCTGATAGCGGTCATAGGCGCTGCGGTCCGTCATCTTCAATTGCGCAATCGCATAAACGGTCATCTCTCAAATTCCTCTTGTCGTCGTCGCAATCTTGTCGCGGCGTCTCGTTCATTCACGAGGCGTTCACGTCGCTGTCCCTAATTTAATCTTGGGAGCGACTGCAAATGAACAGCGATGCGAGCAACGCTGCGCCGCATTGCCGCTGTCCATATTCAGGGAGAATTCCATGCTGAGGACTTTAGGTCTTCGAGCAAGTCCGATGCGCTTGCTCGGACTTGCGGCCGTTGCCACGCTGATGTTGTCGGCGGGCACCGCGCGCCGTGTGGAGGCGATGACGCCGATCAATCCAACGGCGCTGCCGGCGACGAAGGCTGCAAGCGATGACCTGATCACGCAGGTTCGCCACGGCGGCGGTGGCGGCCATGGTGGAGGCTTTCACGGCGGCGGTTTTCATGGCGGAGGTTTTCACGGCGGTGGCTTCCGTGGTGGCGGAGGACATTTCGGTGGCTTCCATGGCGGTGGCTTCCGCGCCGCGCCCGCCTTTCACGGCGGCGGATTTCGCTACGGCGGATTTCGCCATTATGGCGGGTATGGCGGCTATCATCGCCACTGGGGCTATCGCCCGCATTACGGCTATCGCCACTTCCACCGGCGCTATTATTACGGCGGCTATTATCCCTACTACCACTATCCGCGCCGCTGCCGGGTGATCTGGACCTATTCCGGCCCGCGCCGCATCTGCCGCTGGCATCGCTGGCACCATCCGTATCGCTATTGGTAAGCGGGATCGAAATGAAAAGGGCGCCTCGAGGGCGCCCTGTGTTCGTGTGTCTTAGAGCCAATCCTTCAGCTTCCATGACGCGGATTTCCACCGCATCAAATTCTCGACCTTCCACTGCTGGAACATCGCCGGAGGCCAGCGGCTGAGCTTTGAGGTCTCCTCAGGCTCCTGCTTGGCGACGATGCGCAGCGGTGTTGCGCGCCGGCGGTGCTGGCGCGTGGCCTCGCTGATCAGGTCGACATATTCGGGCTTGTTGGCCATGAGGCGTGTCCTCGCGAAACCGTCGCGAGGACACATTGTGGGCGAAGCCGCTTAACGGCCGTTTGCCACGTTAGATCAAATTGCGAGGAGTGGCTTAGCGCCACTCCCTGACGTCGACGAAGTGACCCGCGATCGCCGCTGCTGCCGCCATCGCCGGCGACACCAGATGCGTGCGGCCCTTGAAGCCCTGGCGTCCCTCGAAGTTGCGGTTCGAGGTCGAGGCGCAGCGCTCTTCCGGGGCCAGCTTGTCCGGGTTCATCGCGAGGCACATCGAGCAACCGGGCTCGCGCCATTCGAAGCCGGCCTTGATGAAGATCTTGTCCAGACCTTCAGCTTCCGCCTGCTCCTTCACGATGCCGGAGCCCGGCACGACCATGGCGTTGACGCTGGACGAAACCTGCTTGCCTTCCGCGATCTTGGCGGCGGCGCGCAGGTCTTCGATGCGGCCGTTGGTGCAGGAGCCGATGAAGACGCGGTCGAGCTTGATGTCGGTGATCTTCGTGCCCACGGTCAGGCCCATGTACTTCAACGCGCGGTGCTTGGAGATGCGCTTGGCCTCGTCCGCGATCTTGTCCGGATCCGGCACGATGCCGGTCACGGAGATCACGTCTTCAGGGCTGGTGCCCCAGGTCACGATCGGCGGCAGCTTGGCCGCATCGAGGCGCAGCTCGTGGTCGAAATGCGCGCCTTCGTCGGAGCGCAGCTTGTCCCAGTAGCGCATCGCCGCATCCCAGGCCGCGCCCTTCGGCGACTTCGGGCGGTCGCGCAAGAAGTCATAGGCCTTCTGGTCGGGAGCGACCAGGCCGGCGCGCGCGCCGCCTTCGATCGACATGTTGCAGACCGTCATGCGGCCTTCCATGCTGAGCGAACGGATCGCATCGCCGGCATATTCCAGCACGTAGCCGGTGCCGCCCGCGGTGCCGATCTCGCCGATGATGGCGAGGATGATGTCCTTGCCGGTCACGCCGTCGGGCAATTTGCCGTCGACGGTGACGCGCATGTTCTTCGCCTTCTTCTGGATCAGCGTCTGCGTCGCCAGCACGTGCTCGACCTCGGAGGTGCCGATGCCGTGCGCGAGCGCGCCGAACGCGCCATGCGTCGAGGTGTGGCTGTCACCGCAGACGATGGTGGTGCCGGGCAGCGTAAAGCCCTGCTCGGGGCCGATGACGTGGACGATGCCCTGGCGCTTGTCGAACTCGTTGTAATATTCGATGCCGAATTCCTTGGCATTCTCGGCCAGCGCCTTGATCTGCTCGATGCTTTCCGGATCGGGATTCGGCTTGGTGCGGTCGGTGGTCGGCACGTTGTGGTCGACGACGGCGAGCGTCTTCTCGGGCGCGTGCACCTTGCGGCCGGTGGCGCGCAGGCCTTCGAACGCCTGCGGTGAGGTCACCTCGTGCACCAGGTGGCGGTCGATATAGAGCAGGCAGGTGCCGTCGTCGGCTTCGTGCACCAGATGGTCGTTCCAGATCTTGTCGTACAAGGTGGTCGGCTTGGACATGAGCGTCAGCTCCGAAGAATGTGTGAAGCGGATAAGCGCGGTCACGCGCGGGGCAACAAAATGGTCAGCGCAGCTTTTAGGCTGCGCGCGTAAGCTCTGACGTTGCCGAGGTCGCGAAGCGTCCGAAGAACCGGCCAGGCAGCCGCGAGCGATCGTCGATGACGATGCGCTTGACGGACGAGGGGCTGGTCAGATCTGGAAACATTCTAGAAGCTATATAGCACGCGGAAATTAAAGCGCGAGAGCCTAGCGGCATCGTCATTGCGAGGAGCCCTTGCGACGAAGCAATCCAGACTGCCACCGCGGAGAGATTCTGGATTGCTTCGCTTCCGCCTTCGCTCTTCGAGCTTCGGCGGACAAGTCGCTCGCAATGACGGCCGAGTGCGGAGTACGCAACAAAAAAGCGCGGAGCCGAGCCCCGCGCTTCTGAAAAGCTTGCCTGGTGGCGGAGCTTACTCGCCGACGGCAGCCTGGCGGTCCTGCTTCTCGACGATGCGGGCCGACTTGCCGCGAAGATTGCGGAGGTAATAGAGCTTGGCGCGACGCACCTTGCCGCGGCGCACCACCTTGATCGAGTCGATCATCGGGGAAAGCACCGGGAACACGCGCTCGACACCCTCGCCATAGGAGATCTTGCGGACAGTGAAGCTCTCGTTGAGGCCACCGCCGGAACGGCCGATGCAGACGCCTTCATAGGCCTGCACGCGCGTGCGGTCGCCTTCGACGACCTTCACGTTGACGATCACGGTGTCACCGGGACCAAATTCCGGAATGTCCTTGTTGGCGGACAGCTTGTCGAACTGCTCTTGCTCGAGCTGCTTGATCAGGTTCATGGGTAAATCTCCATCGGCGCGCCCAGCCGTGAGAAACGGGGGCTGCGCGAAATTCGTTGATCCAGCTATTGCGGATGTGGGCGCTCCTATAAGGCAAGCCGGAGCGTTTGTCACCCGTCTGTCTTGTTTTTTGGCGTTTTTTGGCGACCGGGCCGATTCGGGGGCTTGGGTGGGATTTGGGCCCATAAATCCGGCCGCCGGGCCTCGGTCAGGGCCTCGGATTGCGCCCGCCGCCAGGCCGCAACCTTGGCGTGGTCGCCCGAGGTCAGGATCTCAGGGATCGGAACCCCCTCGAACAGCTGCGGGCGGGTGTATTGGGGGTATTCGAGCAGGCCGTCCGAGAAGCTCTCCTCGGTTCCCGAAGCTTCCTTGCCCATGACGCCCGGCAGCAGCCGGACGCAGGCGTCGATCAGGGCCAAAGCCGCGATTTCGCCCCCGGAAAGCACGTAATCGCCGATCGAGACCTCCTCCAGGCCCCGGGCGTCGATCACCCGCTGGTCGATCCCCTCGAACCGACCGCAGACGATCAGGGGGCCGGGACCCCCGGCGAGTTCGGCGACGCGGGCCTGGGTCAATGGCCGACCGCGGGGGCTCATGAGCAGGCGCGGCCGATCCTGATCGATCCCGGCGGCATCGATCGCAGCCGCCAGAACATCCGCCCGCAGCACCATGCCCGGGCCGCCGCCGGCCGGGGTGTCGTCAACGCTGCGGTGGCGGTCGGTGGCGGAGGCCCGGATGTCCCGCGCCTCGATCTCCCAAAGCCCGGAGGCCAGCGCCCGGCCGGCCAGGCTCACGCCGAGCGGCCCCGGAAACATCTCCGGAAACAGCGTCAGAACCGTCGCGCGCCAGGGTGAGGGATTGGTCATGTTGATCAGCTTAGCCAAAACCACGGCTGGTGGTTATGCGTCCCCGCCTTCGCGGGGACGACTCGCGGAGGGATCGCCTTCGCGATCATCACCCTCGATCTCCTGCGGCAGTGCGATCACGACGCGGCCGCCGTTGAGATCGACCTCCGGCACCACTGCGTTCGAGAACGGCAGCAGCAGCGTCGGGCCTCTCAACGGCGCGATCTCGATGATGTCGCCGGCGCCGAAATTATGGATCGCGAGCACGCGGCCGAGCGCGTCGCCGTCGGTGGTGACGGCGTCGAGCCCGATCAAATCGGTGTGGTAATATTCGTCCTCCTCCGTCGCGGGCAGTTTTTCGCGCGGGACGTAGAGTTCGATGCCGTTGAGGCGCTCGGCCTCATCGCGGGTCGTGACGCCCTTGAACGTCGCGACCAGATGATCCTTGGCCTCGCGCGCCGTTGCTACCTCGAACTGGCGCTTGCCGTCCTTGGACAGCAGCGGACCGTAGCGCTTAACGGCAAAGGGATCTTCGGTGAAGGTCCACAGTTTGACCGCACCGCGCACACCATGCGCGGCGCCGATCCGCGCGACGCAGACCAGCGCCGACATGATCTAGCCTTAGCCCTTCGCGGCGGCTTCGGCCTGCGCCTTGCGCTCCTTGCGCGGCACGGCCTTCTCGGGGTTGTTGCGCGCTTCGCGCTTCTTGACGCCGGCGGCGTCGAGGAAGCGGGACACGCGGTCCGACGGCTGCGCGCCCTTGGCGAGCCAGGACTTCACCTTGTCCATGTCGAGCTTCAGGCGGGTCTCGTTGTCCTTCGGCAGCAGCGGGTTGAAATAGCCGAGACGCTCGATGAAGCGGCCATCGCGGGGGAAGCGCGAGTCGGCGACGACGACATGATAGACGGGACGCTTCTTGGTGCCTGCGCGGGCGAGGCGGATAACGACGGACATCTAGTTCTCCTTGAAAGTGTGGTTTGCAAAGTACGTTTTGTTCGGTTGATTGGTATTCCGCGTTGCGCGAGACCGGTTCGGTCCCGTGCGACGAATTCCTCATTTCTTCTTTCCCGGGAAACCGCCGAGACCCGGCAGCATCGGCTTGCCGCTCAGCCCGGTCAGTCCCGGTACATTCGGCAGACCGGTGCGAAGACCGGCCGGCAGATCCTTCGGCAGGTTCGGCAGGCCCTGCCCGCCGCCGCTCTGCATCTTCTCCTGCAGCGCCTTCATCTCTTCGGGCGAGGGCATCTTCATGCCGCCGCCGAAGCCCATCGCCTGCGCGATGCCGGCGAGCGGGCCGCGCTTGCCCGAGCCCATGGCCTTCATCACGTCGGCCATGTTCCGGTGCATCTTGAGCAGCTTGTTGACGTGCTCGACGCTCTGGCCGGAACCTGCGGCGATGCGCTTCTTGCGGCTGGCCTTGAGCAGGTCGGGATGACGGCGCTCGTCACGCGTCATGGAATCGATGATCGCGACCTGGCGCTTCAAAATCTTGTCGTCGATGCCGGCGGCCGCGATCTGGTTCTTCATCTTGGAGATGCCGGGCATCATGCCCATCAGGCCGCTGATGCCGCCCATGTTGGCCATCTGCAGCAACTGCTCGCGCATGTCGTTGAGGTCGAACTGACCCTTGCGCATACGCTCGGCGGTGCGCGCGGCCTTCTCGGCGTCGATATTGGCGGCGGCACGCTCGACCAGCGAGACCACGTCGCCCATACCGAGGATGCGGCCGGCGATACGGTCGGGATGGAAATCTTCCAGCGCGTCGGTCTTTTCACCGGTGCCGATCAGCTTGATCGGCTTGCCGGTGACCGCGCGCATCGACAGCGCAGCACCACCGCGGCCGTCGCCGTCAACGCGGGTCAGCACGATGCCGGTGAGGCCGACGCGCTGATCGAACGAGCGCGCGAGGTTCACGGCGTCCTGGCCGGTGAGGCTGTCGGCGACCAGTAGCACTTCATGCGGGTTGGCAGCCGCTTTGATCGCCGCGGCTTCCGCCATCATCTCTTCGTCGAGCGTGGTGCGGCCGGCGGTGTCGAGCAGCACGATGTCGTAGCCGCCAAGCTTGCCGGCTTCGAGCGCGCGCTTCGCGATCTGCGGCGGCTGCTGGCCGGCGACGATCGGAAGTGTTGGAATGTCGAGGTCGCGGCCGAGCACCGCGAGCTGCTCCATCGCCGCCGGACGATAGACGTCGAGCGAGGCCATCAGCACCTTGCGCTTGTCGCGCTGGACCATGCGGCGGGCGAGCTTCGCGGTGGTGGTCGTCTTACCCGAGCCCTGCAGACCGACCATCATGATCGGCACCGGCGGCACGGAATTGACGTCGATGGACTGGCTTTCGGCGCCGAGCGTGTTGATCAGCTCGTCGTGGACGATCTTGACCACCATCTGGCCGGGCGTGACCGACTTGACGACGGTGGCGCCGATCGCCTGCTCGCGGACGCGCTCGGTGAAGCTGCGCACCACTTCGAGCGCGACGTCGGCCTCGAGCAGCGCGCGGCGCACTTCGCGCATTGCGGCATCGACGTCCTTTTCGGTCAGCGCACCGCGCCCCGTCAGACGATCGAGAATGCCACCAAGCCGTTCCGACAGATTGTCGAACAATGCCGTTGTCCTTTTTTACCTCGCCCCGCCTGCGGGGAGAGGTCGCCGCACCCTTGCGCGGCGGGTGAGGGGGTACGGGACTATCCACGTGCACCATGCGCGGAGAGAGCCCCTCACCCCGACCCTCTCCCCGCAAGAGCGGGGCGAGGGAGAAGAAAGTCCAAACACCTTTGCGCCCGAGGGCGCATAGCGCTGTCGGGCGTTGACCTCTGGCCTCCAGGGCCAGTCGGCGGGTCGAAAAGAAAGCCTTTCCGAGAAAGTGGCGGGGTTAAACGCCGCTCCCGCCCAAAAGTCAAGGAAAGTTAGGGTGCCGGAGCGCCTTTGTCAGGGCAAGGCCTTGAAAAAATAACGTTTTTGGCGACGGGTTCCTTTTTTGGCGGCCCCGCCCATATAGCCGGTGATGCCTTACCGTCTCAACCAGCCATAAAAGCCCGCCCCGTGCCGATCACCCGCCGCCGCCTGTTCGGACTGCTTGCCGGGGCCGGTGCGCTGGTCGGCGTGCCTTCTCTCTGGATGTCCCGCATGAAGACCTATGACGGCCCTGTCTCCGACCATTTCGACGGCCTGACCTTCTTCGATCCGGACGGCGCGCCGCCGAAATCGCTCCGCGAGGTGCTGCGCTGGCAGTTTAGCGGCAAGCGGCAGCGGGCGGCCTGGCCGGATTGGATCCCGAACCCCCAGGCCGATACCCCGCCGGCGCGCGTCGACGGCGACAAGGTGCGGCTGTCCTTCGTCGGCCACGCCAGTTGGCTGATCCAGACCGGCGGCCTCAACATCCTGGTCGATCCCGTCTGGTCGGCGCGGGTCTCACCCGTCAATTTCGCCGGACCGAAGCGGCACAACGATCCCGGCATCGCCTTCGAGAAGCTGCCGAAGATCGACGTCGTGCTGGTCTCGCACGGCCACTACGATCATCTGGATATCGCGACGCTGTCGCGGCTCGCCAAGAATTTTGGGCCGCGCGTGGTGACCCCGCTCGGCAATGACGTGACGATGCGCGGTGCCGATCCCACCATCAAGGTGGAAGCGTTCGACTGGCACGACCGTGTCGAGCTCGGCGGCCGCATTGCCGTGACGCTGGTGCCGACGCGGCACTGGACCGCGCGCGGCATGTTCGACCGCAACAAGGCGCTGTGGGCGAGTTTTGTATTGGAGACGCCGGCCGGAAAAATCTACGTCGTCTGCGATTCCGGCTATGGCGACGGCACGCATTTTCGCCGCGTCGCCGAGAAGCATGGGGCGCTGCGCCTGGCAATCCTCCCCATCGGCGCCTATGAGCCGCGCTGGTTCATGCGCGACCAGCACATGAACCCGGAAGACGCCGTGAAGGCGCTCGGCGATTGCGGCGCGCAGGAAGCGCTCGGGCATCATCACGGCACCTTCCAGCTCACCGACGAAGCCATCGACGCGCCGGCCAAGGCGCTGATCGAAGCGCTCGACGCCGCCAGGATTCCGCAGGAGCGGTTCGTCGCGATGAAACCGGGGCAGGTGGTGGAGATTTAGTTCTCTCCACGCACACCGCTCGAGCCCCGGACGCAGCGCAGCACGTTAGTGATGCGCTGCTGAGCCGGGGCCTACGTCGTGGTCGTGCGCTGTGCTGCTTTCTGGGTCCCGGCTCTGCGCAGCAACGCTGGCGCGCTGCAGCGCGTCCGGGACGCGAGAGCTGCTATTCCTTCGCCTTGATCGCCCAGCTCACATTCACCGTCACCGCCAGCGTCTCCTCGCCCGGCGCGACCGCGGCGGGCGCCGCCATCGGCGCTGCTCCCGCCATCCGCGCCTTGAACAGCGGCACCGGCGCGCCGGCTTCGGAAACGCTGAGCGGCGCGCCCAGCGTGACGCCGGTGGCCTTGGCGTAGATCTCGGCCTTGCGGCGTGCATCCGCCACCGCCTGCACACGCGCATCGTCGAGCAGCTTCGAGGCCTGCGTCACCTCAAACGAAATATTGCCGATGTCGTTGGCGCCGGCGCCGACCAGCGTGTCGATGATTGCGGCGACCTTGGTCACGTCGCGAATCTTGACCGTCACGCGGTTACTGGCGCGGAAGCCGATCACCGGCGACGCACCGGTGGATCTGTTCTGGCCGTATTGCGGCTGCAGCGACAGGCGCGAGGTCTGATAGTCCTTCTCGGCGACCCCGGCGCCCTTCAGCGCCGCCAGCACCTTGCCCATCGCGGCGTTGTTGGTGTCGGAGGCTTCCTTCGCCGTCTTGGCGTCGCTGGCAACGCCGGCATCGATGTGCGCCAGATCGGGCGCCGCAGACATCGTGGCTTCGCCGCTCACGGAGATGGCGGACGGAAAATCGTCGGCGAACGCAGGCGCGGTCAGCGACGCGATGGCAAGTACGGCGGCGAGTACGGCAGGCTTCTTCATTTCTCTCACTTCAATGGCACGAACACGTTGATCACGAGCTTGTCCTCGGCCGTCTTCAGGGGATCGGTGAGGTACTCCTCGATAAAGGTGTCCTTGGCTTCCAGTCGCTTGTCGTCGAGGTGATTGGTGATCGCCTCGTAGGTGTTGTCCATGTTGTCGTAGGAGCCGCGATGGACGAATTTCAGCGCCTTGCCCTCCGGCGATTTGCCGATGCTCATGTCCTTGGGCAGCTTCTGCGGGTCCTGGTCGACCGGGATCTCGGCGAGGAAGGTGAAGCCGGTGTCGTCGGTCGAGGTGTAGACGATCATCGAATTGCCGGCGTGCTTGATGCCCTGCTTGTCCAGCAACGCGTTCAGCGCCTTGAAGGCGTCGACCAGCGTGTCGAAGGCCGAATCCCAATTGGCGGTGCCCTTGACCATCACGACCTTGCGGGCCTCGAGCGTGGTCTCCTGGCCGAACGGGTCGGCCGTCTGCACCGGAGCGGGCGTGGCTGCCACGGCCGGCGGCGGGGCCGTCGGGCTCGGCGAGGCGCTGGCTGCGGGTGCCGGCGATGCTGCGGGAGCAGGGGAGGCGCTTGCCGCAGGCGAGGGTGTTGCCGCGGGGGCAGGGGAGGCACTTGCAGCCGGGGCGGGTGAAGCCGACGGGGCCGGCGAGGGACTTGCCGATACGGCCGGCGCCGGGCTTGGGCTCTGCGCCAGCGCGCCGGACAGGTCAAACGACAAGGCTGCTGCCGGGATCAGCGCGGCCAGAGCGAGACGACGAAACCCAATCATTTGATCCTCCCCAAGGCCTTGCCCACCAAGGCCTAAATCCGCTTTGCGCTCGGTCGCGCATCCCGGTTCGCGCGAACTGCGCCGTTCTAACACGCGAGCGCCGAATTCGTCCCATGACAGATGCGTCATGGCCGGCGTCCGGCCCGCGGGCCGCAAATCACTGGCCAAGCCGGCAAGGATCGCCATATAAGGCAGGCGAAATTCGGGAATTTTCATGAGCGCGCTGGCCAACCACGCATTTGCCAAGATGAACGGCATCGGCAACGAGATCGTCGTTGTCGACATGCGCGATTCCGCGGCCAAGGTGACACCGGACGATGCCCGCGCGGTCGCGTCCGCGCAGGGCGGCGTGCCCTACGACCAGCTCATGGTGCTGCAGAAGCCGCGGCTCGACGGCACCGAAGCCTTCATTAGCATCTACAACAGTGACGGCTCGGAAGCCGGCGCCTGCGGCAACGGCATGCGCTGCGTGGTGCGTCGCATCTTCGAGAAGAGCGGGCAGACCACGGCAACCTTCGAAACTGCGGCCGGCCTGCTCAATGCCTGGCAAGGCCCGGCGCCCGACCTTTATACCGTCGACATGGGCGCGCCGAAATTCGGCTGGCAGGATATTCCGCTGGCGGAAGAGTTTCGCGACACCCGCTACATCGAATTGCAGATCGGGCCAATCGACAATCCGATCCTGCATTCGCCGTCCGTGGTGAGCATGGGCAATCCGCACGCGGTGTTCTGGGTCGACGACGTCAACGCCTACGATCTCGGCCGTTTCGGTCCGCTGCTGGAGAACCATCCGATCTTCCCCGAGCGCGCCAACATCACGCTGGCCCATATCGTCGATCGCGAGCACATCACGATCCGCACCTGGGAGCGCGGTGCGGGCCTGACCCGGGCCTGCGGCTCGGCGGCTTGCGCGACCGCGGTCGCCGCGGCGCGCCTGAAGCGTGCCGAGCGCAATGTCGAAATCACCCTGCCCGGCGGCAAGCTCGGCATCGAGTGGCGCGAGCGCGACGATCACGTGCTGATGACGGGTACGGCGACCTTCGAATTTGAAGGCAATTTCGATCCGGCGCTGTTTGCGCCGGTCGGCTGATGGCCGTCGACATCGTCACCTTCGGCTGCCGCCTCAATGCCTTCGAGGCCGAGGTGATCCGCCGCGAAGCCGAGAGCGCCGGACTTTCCGATACCATCGTCATCAACAGTTGCGCCGTCACCAACGAGGCGGTGGCGCAGGCGCGCCAGTCGATCCGCAAATTGAAGCGCGAGCGGCCGGAGGCGCGCATCGTCGTCACCGGCTGCGCCGCGCAGACGCAAAGCGCGATGTTCGCCGGGATGGCCGAGGTCGACCGTGTCGTCGGCAATGACGACAAGATGCGCGGCGAAGCCTGGCGCGAGGCGCGCGATGCCTTCGATCTCGGCGCCAGCGAGAAGATCGCCGTCAGCGACATCATGGCCGTGAAGGAAATGGCGCCGCACCTGATCGACGGCTTTGCGGCCGGCCTGCCGCGCGTGTTCGTGCAGGTGCAGAACGGCTGCGACCATCGCTGCACGTTCTGCATCATCCCCTATGGCCGCGGCAATTCACGCTCAGTGCCGATGGGTGCCGTTGTCGATCAGGTGCGGGCGCTGGCCGAGCGTGGCCATGCCGAGATCGTGCTGACCGGCGTCGATCTCACCAGCTACGGCGCGGACCTGCCGGGCGCGCCCAAGCTCGGCATGCTGACCAGGCAGATCCTGCGGCATGTGCCGGAGCTGAAGCGCCTGCGCATCTCCTCGATCGATTCGATCGAGGCCGACAGCGACCTGCTCGACGCCATCGCCGATGATGCACGCCTGATGCCGCATCTGCATCTGTCGCTGCAATCCGGCGACGACATGATCCTGAAGCGCATGAAGCGGCGGCATTCGCGCGGCGATGCGATCGCATTCTGCGACCAGGTCCGCCGCCTGCGCCCGGATATCGCGCTGGGCGCCGATATCATCGCGGGTTTTCCGACCGAGACGGAAGATATGTTCTCGCGCTCGCTTGATCTGGTCGAAGAATGCGGCCTGACGTTTTTGCACGTCTTCCCCTATTCGCCGCGCCCCGGCACTCCGGCCGCACGGATGCCGCAGGTCGCTGGGCCGGCGATCAAGGCGCGCGCGAAGCGATTGCGTGTGGCGGGTGACGTGGCGCTGCGGCAGCGGCTGGAAGCCGAGATCGGCGCGACGCGTGAGGTGCTGATCGAGAGCGACGGGCAGGGACGCACGGAGCACTATCTGCCGGTGGCGATTGCCGGTGAGCGAGTCGGCAGCGTCGTCCCGATGATGATCGCCGGCAGTGATGGTGAGCGGCTGACTACGTAGACGGCTTTCTTCCTTCTCCCCTTGCGGGAGAAGGTGGCGCGAAGCGCCGGATGAGGGGGTGCTTCTGCGAATTCAACTGCGTGACGGTGTGCGGAGAGAGACCCCTCACCCGTCTCGCCGCTGCGCGGCGAGCCACCCTCTCCCACAAGGGGAGAGGGAAGAAGCGCGCAACGGGGGCGTCTAAATCAAACAGAGTCTAAGACGCCCGCACCTGCCAGAACCGCAGCGTCCGCCGCGCGTTCTCCGGCGTCATCCTCGCATAGTGCCCTTGCGCCCGCGCGATATCCGCGGGCTTCATCGCGCCGGTCGCAAAACGGCTTTCGAGCACGGCGGCGGTCGTCTCCCAGCTGAGCTGCGCCGCCTTGCACGGCACCAGCAGGCCGTCTTCGCGCAGGCTCTGCATCAGCGGACGAATCACTTCGACCGTTGATCCCGACAGTGCAGCCAGAGCAGCGACAGCTTCCTCGTAACGCCGCTGCGTGGCGAAGCTGAGCAACGTCGCCTCGGTGAGCTGGCCGGCAGCCTTGAGATTGGCGATCGCGCGCTTGGCGCCCTCGAAATCGCGGACCCCGGACATCTCGCGCTCGACGCCGACGGTGACGGCGGCGATCGCGTGCTGGATTTCCTCGAACAGATGCGGCGGCGCACGCGACAACAGGCGGGTGCGCACCGCATCGGTCGCCGAGCGCAGCAGTTCGCGGCGCAAATCCGACGGAAGATCGACGCGAACACCGACGCTGATTGCGAGCTCCGGATCGGCTTCGGCCTGGCCGACGATGACGGCAAACCCGTTGCCGGAGACGCGCGCGCCGGGATTGGAAGCGAGGCGGCGGCTGACGCTGGGATAGCGCCGCGCCAGCAGCGCGTCGGTGACGATTTCCTTCAGCCACCAGCGGCCTGCGACTGCGAGCAGGTGCGGCTCGCCCTTGCTGGCGGCGATCTTCACCAGCTCGCCATCGTCGAGGCGCGCGGATTCCTGCAGCACGGGACCGGCGATGCGGATCTCGTCATTGTTGGCGAGGCGGCGAATCACGGAGGGCGGCGCCTGCGCGATCGGCGCGAGCTGCGCGCTGATCTCGGCGAGTGCGACGCGCGCACCCATGTCGGCGATCGCGCGCAGCTCGATGGTGCCGATCAGGCGGTCGAGCACGTCGTCGAACAGCGCGATCTGCTCGTCGTTGAAGCTTCCGGCAGATGAGAGGAACAGGTCGGTGACGCGGCGGGCCGTTTCCAGGCCCTTTTCCGCCGAGCCTATCCGAATCGCGGATTCGACCTCGTCGATGATCGATAGCTCGGGCTGGGACATGACGCGTTGCTCGTCCTGAGCGAATTGACGGAAGCTTGTTCTAAGCAACCGTTATCATTAGTGACGAGCCCTGAACGTTTCGTAAACCATGGTGCGGTTGCCGAGCACCGTCGCGCTGCTGACTAACTACTGCGCCTCACCATGAGGGTCGGGAAAAACTATTCCCCATTCCACCCGCAGGCACGGAGCTTCTCGTGCATGTGCGGAGGGGCCGGCGCGACGACGCGGACCGGCTCCTTGTTCCGGGAGATCGGCACCACGATCTCGCGGGAATGCAGGTGCAGCTTCGGCTCGCCAAAGCGCGGGCCGTTGCCGTAAATGTTATCGCCGAAGATCGGCCAGCCGGTCGCCGACGAATGCACCCGCAATTGATGGGTCCGCCCTGTGACCGGTTCCATCGCGAGCCAGGTGAAGCCCTCGCCCCGGCCCATCACGTTCCAGTTGGTGATCGCCTTCTGGCCCTCGGGGTCCGGCTTTTGCCACCAGCCGCGCTCGGCATTGAGCCGGCCGAGCGGCATGTCGATGGTGCCTTCATCTTCGGCAGGTCCGCCCTCGACCACGGTCCAGTAGGTCTTGCCGATCTTGCCATGCTTGAACAAAAGGCCGAGCGAGGCGGTCGCCTTGCGATGGCGGCCGAGCACAAGACAACCGGAGGTGTCCTTGTCCAGCCGGTGGGCCAGCACCGGCGGCCGCGGCAGGCCGAACCGCAGCGCGTCGAAGGAGTCCTCCAGATTGGGGCCGCCCTTGGGGCCGCGATGCACCGGCAGGCCGGCCGGCTTGTCGATGATCAGCATCAGCCCGTCGCGATGGAGCACGCGGCCCAGGATCTCGTCGGCGGTCAATTCGGGAACATCGAGCAATTGCAGGACCTTTGGCTCAACTCTTTCGTTTAGAGGCGGGAACGGCTAACACACCCCCGCCATGAACGATACCACGTCAGATCCCCCCAAGCTGAGCTGGTGGCGCCGCCTGTCCAACGGGCTGAAGCGAACCTCGTCCTCGCTCGGGACCGCGGTCGCCGATCTCGTCACCAAGCGCAAGCTCGACCGCGCCATGCTCGACGACATCGAGGACGTGCTGCTGCGCGCCGACCTCGGTACCTCCGTCGCGGTGCGGATCGCGGATGCCGTCGGCACCGGGCGCTACGACAAGGCGATCTCGGCCGACGAGGTCAAGGACGTCGTCGCGACCGAGGTCGAGAAGGTGCTGGCGCCGGTGGCCAAGCCGCTCGCGATCGACGCCGCCAAGAAGCCGTTCGTGATCCTCGTGGTCGGCGTCAACGGTTCCGGCAAGACCACGACCATCGGAAAACTCTCGCAGAAATTCGCCTCCGAGGGCCGCAAGGTGATGCTGGCCGCCGGCGACACGTTTCGCGCCGCCGCCATCGAGCAGCTCAAGGTCTGGGGCGAGCGCACCAGGACGCCGGTCATCGCGGGTGCCCAGGGCTCGGATTCGGCGAGCCTCGCCTTCAACGCGCTGACCGCGGCGAAGGAACAGGGCGTCGACGTGCTGCTGATCGACACCGCCGGCCGGCTGCAGAACAAGGCCGAGCTGATGAACGAGCTCGAAAAGGTCGTGCGCGTGATCCGCAAGGTGGATGACACTGCGCCGCATGCGGTGCTGCTTGTGCTCGATGCTACGGTGGGCCAGAACGCGCTGTCGCAGGTCGAGGCCTTCCACCGCACCGCGGGGGTCACCGGCCTCGTGATGACCAAGCTCGACGGCACCGCCCGCGGCGGCATCCTGGTGGCGCTCGCGGAGAAGTTCAAACTGCCGGTGCATTTCATCGGCGTCGGCGAGGGCGTCGACGATCTCGCGCCGTTCACCGCGCGCGATTTCGCCCGCGCCATCGCCGGAATCGAAAGCTGACGAATGGACAAGACCCAGCCGCATCCGCTGTTCAAGCTGGCGACCGAGCTCGGTCCGCTGCTCGTGTTCTTCTTCGTGAACTCGAAGTTCAACCTGTTCGCCGCGACCGGCGCCTTCATGGTCGCGATCGTGGTGGCGATGATCGCCTCCTATGTGGTGACGCGCCACATCCCGATCATGGCGATCGTGACGGGCGTCATCGTGCTGGTGTTCGGCACGCTGACCCTGGTGCTGCACGACGAGACCTTCATCAAGGTCAAGCCGACTATCATCTACGGCCTGTTCGCCGCGATCCTCGGTGGAGGGCTACTGTTCGGCCGCTCTTTCATCGCCGTGATGTTCGACCAGATGTTCAATCTGACACCGCAGGGCTGGCGCATCCTGACGCTGCGCTGGGCGCTGTTCTTCGCCGGCATGGCGGTGCTGAACGAGATCGTCTGGCGCACCCAGAGCACCGACTTCTGGGTGAATTTCAAGGTGTTCGGCGTCACCCCGATCACGATGATCTTCGCCGTCGCCCAGATGCCGCTGACCAAGCGCTACGGTGTCGAGCCGGTGTCGCTGGAGACCAGCGAGGCGGAAGCGGGGGACGTGAGGAAGGGCTGACGGTCTCGTGTCCCGGACGCGCTGCAGCGCCACCAGCGCGTTCACGCGCGTCTTTGACGCGCTATGCGCTGCTGCGCAGAGCCGGAATCCTGGCTCTCTCCAGAAGTGCCGTCGTTGTGACATGGGCCCCGGCTCTGCAGCGCATCACTTCGTGCTGCGCAGCGCCCGGGGCACACGAGACCAGCGTCAGCTCCCCGCCTTCAATGCCTTCTCCATCTGCGGCAACAAGACCGTGCGCAAATTGTCCGGCGTGATCGGCCCCACCAGCTTGTAGACGATGGTGCCTTCGCGGCCGACGACGAAGGTTTCCGGCACGCCGTAGACGCCCCATTCGATCGAGGCGCGGCCGTTGGCGTCGACGCCGACGCGGCCGAACGGGTTGCCGTAGCGCCCCAGGAAGCGCCGCGCGTTATCGGCGCCGTCCTTGTAGTTGATGCCGACGAGCTGGAAGCGCTTGTCCTTGGCGAGTTCAGTCAGCAGCGGCGCCTCGTCGTGGCAGGGCACGCACCAGGAGGCCCAGACATTGACGAGGCTGACCTTGCCCTTGAACGCAGCGGGGTCGAGCCCGGGGATCTGCGTGTTATCGGTCTGCAATCCCTCGAGCGGCGGCAGCGTGGTCTGCGGCGCCGGACGTCCGATCAGCGCGGAGGGAATCCGCGAGGGATCGCCGCTGCCCAGCTTGAACCAGAACAGCACCGCAAGGCCGATGAAGGCGATTAGCGGCAGCACCATCAGGAAGGTGCGGCGCTGCGCCGGTGCAGATGTCGATCGTTCGCTCATGATTGAGTCTTCATGGCCTGTCCGTCGCGCTGCGGCCCGAGCGGCGGGTGACGCCGCTGCGCTCGAGCTCGCGCAGGCGCTCGGTCTGGCTGCGATAGTCGAGCACGATCCAGCCGATCAGGATGGCGACGACGAGCGCCGCCGCCGCATAGGACGTCACGATGAAAGATGCGTAGGGACCGAGCGACATCGTTACGCGGCCCCTTCTGACGCGTTTTCTTGACGCGAACCGGTGCCCATTTCGCTTGAGAACGCGACGCGGCTCGCCTGCATCATCTGCAGCGAGCGGACACGCCGGCGCAAAATCTCGTTGCGCATCGCCGCCAGATGCAGCGTCACGAACAGCAGCGTGAAGGCGATCGCCATCACCAGCAGCGGGATCAGGAAGGATTTATCGAGCGTCGGGCCGCCCACGCGCATCACCGAAGCCGGCTGATGCAGCGTGTTCCACCAGTCGACGGAGAACTTGATGATCGGCAGATTGATCGCGCCGACCAGCGTCAGCACCGCGGCGGCCCGCGCCGCGCGCGAGGGATCGTCGACCGCGCGCCACAGCGCCATCAGGCCGAGATACATCAGGAACAGGATCAGCACCGAGGTCAGCCGCGCATCCCATTCCCAATAGGTGCCCCACATCGGCCGGCCCCACAGCGAGCCCGTGAGCAGTGCCAGGAAGGTGAAGGCCGCGCCGATCGGCGCTGCGGCTTTCGCGGCGACGTCGGCGAGCGGATGCCGCCACACCAGCGTGCCGAGCGAAGCGATGCTCATCACGCCCCAGACGAACATCGACAGCCACGCATTGGGTACGTGGATGAACATGATCTTCACGGTCGCGCCTTGCTGGTAGTCGTCGGGCGCGTAGGCGGATTGATAGAGGCCGATGGTGAGCAGGATGACGGTCGCGGCCGCAAGCCACGGCAGCACCCGCGCCGAGAGCGCGAGGAACCTTGTGGGGTTGGCGAGGTCGATCAGCGACATGGTATCCTGATAATCACCGGGGGCTGCTCACGCAATCAGCATAAAAGCGAGCCGTGAAAGTTGATCGGGGTCAAGGTCAGTCGAGTCCATGCCGCAGGCTCGCCGCCGCCGCGAACGGGCCGATCACGAGGCTGACCAGCGACAGCGCGCACAGGATCGAGAACGGCGCGCCGAATGTCATGGGGCCGACGATCACGGCCTGCGAGGCCGCGACGCCGAAGATCAGCACGGGAATCGACAGCGGCAGCACCAGCACGGCCATCAGCAGCCCGCCCCGGTGCAGTGTCACGGCGAGTGCCGCGCCGATCATGCCGGTGAATGTCAGCGCCGGCGTGCCCGCCAGAAGCGTCAGCGCCACGGCGCCGGTTGCGACCATGTCGAGGTTGAGCAGCAGGCCCAGCACGGGGGTTGCGACAATCAGCGGCAGGCCGGCCGCCAGCCAATGCGCCAGCGCCTTGGCCGCGCAGGCGAGTTCCAGCGGCGTCCGGCTCATCGTGATCAGGTCGAGCGAGCCGTCCTCGTGGTCGGCCATGAACAGCCGGTCCAGCGTCAGCAGGCTCGCCAGCAGCGCGCCGAGCCAGAGGATGGCCGGCCCCAGCCGCGCCAGCAGCGCCAGATCCGGCCCGACGGCAAAGGGCATCAGGACCACGACGGTCAGGAAAAACAGCACGCCAATCAACGCGCCGCCGCCGACGCGCAGCGCGATCCGGACGTCCCGGCGGATGAGGGCGGCGAGGGCGGTCATGCGGTGGCCCTTTCGGCGGGGCGGCCATGGGAGCCCAGCTCGCGCCCCAAGCAAACTGCGCTCCCTCCCCCCTTGCGGGGGAGGGCGGGGGAGAGGGGTAGCCCCGGGAGAGATGCTCGTTGAGGGTGAGGCCAAACGCTAGAACCGAGAGGCCACGCCGCGTGGCACCCCTCTCCCTGACCCTCCCCCGCAAGGGGGGAGGGGACGGAGAGAGCAGCGCCTAGCCGCTTGGAAAACTGAGGGTCCGCGATCCTCACGCCATCCCCCCGATCCGCAGCTCCCGCGAATCGATCCCCAGCGGCGCGTGGGTGGCGGCGATGATCAGGCCGCCGCGGGCGAGGTGCTCGCGCATCAGGCCGCCGAACATGTCCTGGCCGGCGACATCCAGCGCGTTGGTCGGCTCGTCCAGCAGCCAGACCGGGCGGCGGACGGTCAGGAGGCGAGCCAGCGAGAGGCGGCGGCGCTGGCCGGCCGACAGGAAGCCCGCCGGCAGATGGGTGGCGTGGTCGAGCCCGACGGTGCCGAGGCTCTCGGCCGCATCACAGCGCTCGCCGCCCAAGAAATCAGCCCAGAATGCCAGATTTTCCGCCACGCTCAGCGCCGGCTTGAGGGCGTCGCGATGTCCGAGATAGTGGCACTGCTCGGGCAGCGTCATGTCGGCGTCGCCCCCGTCCAGTACGATCGTCCCGCCGGCCGGAACGAGCAGGCCGGCGATCAGCCGCAGCAGCGAGGTCTTGCCCGAGCCGTTGCGGCCGACCACCGCCACGGCTTCGCCCGACACCGCCGCGAAGTCGAGCCCGGAGAACACCTCGCGGCCGCCCCGCACGCAGGCGACCCCGCGTCCGGACAGCTGCATCTGGCCTGGTAGCAACCCGTTCACAGCCGGGCCTCAGGAAAACTTGGGGTAGCGCATCAGAATTTGTGGCTCGCGACTTGCTGGGTTCGATTGTGGCTGTGGCGGCGCGGTTAGAAAGCTTCTATAAGCCCGGAACTACTTGATGCAGCAACTCAACCTGCCCCTGCAAGCGACCCAGCCTGCTACGCTGACGGTGTTAAAATACCCTGCCGGGTATAACTAACAATTGGGATTTCCTACATGACCTCGCTCGACAGCTTCAAATGCAAAAAGACCCTCAAGGTCGGCGCCAAGACCTATGTCTATTACAGCCTGCCCACGGCCGAGAAGAATGGTCTGAAGGGAATTTCGAAACTCCCCTATTCGATGAAGGTCCTGCTCGAGAACCTCCTTCGCAATGAGGACGGCCGCTCGGTCAAGAAGGAAGACATCGTTGCGGTGTCGAAGTGGCTGCGCAAGAAGTCGCTGGAGCATGAGATCGCGTTCCGTCCCGCGCGCGTGCTGATGCAGGACTTCACCGGCGTCCCGGCAGTGGTCGATCTGGCCGCCATGCGCAATGCCATGCAGAAGCTCGGCGGCGATGCAGAGAAGATCAATCCGCTGGTCCCCGTCGATCTCGTCATCGACCACTCCGTGATCGTCAACTTCTTCGGCGACAACAAGGCTTTCGCCAAGAACGTCACCGAAGAGTACAAGCAGAACCAGGAGCGCTACGAGTTCCTGAAGTGGGGCCAGAAGGCGTTCTCGAACTTCTCCGTCGTGCCGCCCGGCACCGGCATCTGCCACCAGGTCAATCTCGAATATCTCTCCCAGACGGTCTGGACCAAGAAAGAGAAGATGACGGTCGGCAAGAAGACCGGCACCTTCGAGGTCGCCTATCCCGACTCGCTGGTCGGCACCGACTCCCACACCACCATGGTCAACGGTCTCGCCGTGCTCGGCTGGGGCGTCGGCGGTATCGAGGCAGAAGCCTGCATGCTCGGCCAGCCTCTGTCGATGCTGCTGCCCAACGTCGTCGGCTTCAAGCTGAAGGGCGCGATGAAGGAAGGCGTCACCGCGACCGACCTCGTGCTCACAGTCACGCAGATGCTGCGCAAGCTCGGCGTGGTCGGCAAGTTCGTCGAGTTCTTCGGTCCCGGCCTCGACAATCTCTCCGTCGCCGACAAGGCGACCATCGCCAACATGGCGCCCGAATACGGCGCGACCTGCGGCTTCTTCCCCGTTGATGCCGCCGCGATCGACTATCTCAAGACCTCGGGCCGCGCGCCGGCGCGCGTCGCGCTGGTGCAGGCCTATGCAAAGGCGCAAGGCCTGTTCCGCACCGCCAAGTCAGCCGATCCGGTGTTCACGGAAACGCTGACGCTCGACCTCGCCGACGTCGTGCCGTCGATGGCCGGCCCGAAGCGTCCCGAAGGCCGCATTGCGCTGCCGTCGGTCGCCGAAGGTTTCTCGCTCGCGCTCGGCACCGAGTACAAGAAGGCCGAGGAGCCCAACAAGCGCTTCGCCGTTGAGGGCAAGAAGTACGAGATCGGCCATGGCGACGTCGTCATCGCCGCCATCACCTCCTGCACCAACACGTCGAACCCGAGCGTGCTGATCGGCGCCGGTCTGCTGGCACGTAACGCCGCCGCCAAGGGCCTGAAGGCAAAACCGTGGGTGAAGACCTCGCTCGCTCCGGGCAGCCAGGTCGTCGCGGGCTATCTCGCCGATTCCGGCCTGCAGGCCGATCTCGACAAGGTCGGCTTCAACCTGGTCGGCTTCGGCTGCACCACCTGCATCGGCAATTCCGGTCCGCTGCCGGAGGAGATCTCGAAGTCGATCAACGACAACGGCATCGTCGCCGCCGCCGTGCTCTCCGGTAACCGCAACTTCGAAGGCCGCGTCTCGCCGGACGTTCAGGCGAACTATCTCGCCTCGCCGCCGCTGGTCGTCGCGCACGCGCTCGCCGGCAGCGTCACCAAGAACCTCGCGGTCGAGCCGCTCGGCGAAGGCAAGGACGGCAAGCCGGTGTACCTGAAGGACATCTGGCCGACGACCAAGGAGATCAACGCGTTCATGAAGAAGTTCGTGACCGCGTCGATCTTCAAGAAGAAGTATGCCGACGTGTTCAAGGGCGACACCAACTGGCGCAAGATCAAGACCGTCGAGAGCGAGACCTATCGCTGGAACATGTCGTCGACCTACGTGCAGAACCCGCCCTATTTCGACGGCATGAAGAAGGAGCCGGAGCCGGTCACCGACATCGTCGAGGCCCGCATCCTCGCCATGTTCGGCGACAAGATCACCACCGACCACATCTCGCCGGCCGGTTCGATCAAGCTCACCTCGCCCGCCGGCAAATATCTCAGCGAGCACCAGGTGCGCCCCGCCGACTTCAACCAGTACGGCACGCGTCGCGGCAACCACGAAGTGATGATGCGCGGCACCTTCGCCAACATCCGCATCAAGAATTTCATGCTGAAGGGCGCGGACGGCAACATTCCGGAAGGCGGTCTCACCAAGCACTGGCCCGACGGCGAGCAGATGTCGATCTACGACGCCGCGATGAAGTACCAGCAGGAGCAGGTGCCGCTGGTCGTGTTCGCCGGCGCCGAATACGGCAACGGCTCCTCGCGCGACTGGGCTGCGAAGGGCACGCGTCTGCTCGGCGTTCGCGCCGTGATCTGCCAGAGCTTCGAGCGCATCCATCGCTCGAACCTGGTCGGCATGGGCGTGCTGCCGCTGACCTTCGAGGAAGGCACCTCGTGGTCGTCGCTCGGCCTGAAGGGCGACGAGAAGGTCACGCTGCGTGGTCTGGTCGGTGATCTCAAGCCGCGCCAGAAGCTGACCGCGGAAATCGTCTCCGGTGACGGCTCGTTGCAGCGCGTTTCGCTGCTTTGCCGCATCGATACGCTCGACGAGCTCGACTACTACCGGAACGGCGGCATTCTGCACTACGTGCTGCGCAAGCTCGCGGCCTAAGCGCGAATTTGTGAACGATGGCTCACCGCGACGTGAGTAGAAGGTTAAACGAAGGCGGCCTATCACAAGGCCGCCTTCGCGCGTTTGCGGCATGTTTCAGATGGGCCCGCCCGGCGGAAATCCCGCCCAGGACGGTTGAATCTGCCGCGCCCCGTAAGACTACGGTGATCATCAGGCGATAAGCTTTCCCCTAACGAGTGGCGATGTGTGACGTTCGACATGACAGCAATGACGGCTCCTAATCTGATTTCGCGCTGGTCCGGTACACTCTGGTCGGGAGCTCTCGGCATCTGCGCCATCGTCGCCATCATCCGTCCCGCGCATGCCGATCCCCGCGCCGTTGTCGAATTGTTTACTTCTCAGGGCTGCTCGTCCTGCCCGCCCGCTGACAAGATCATCGGCGATCTCTCCAGCGATCCCTCGATCATCGCGCTCAGCATGCCGATCGATTATTGGGATTATCTCGGCTGGAAGGACACGCTGGCGGATTCGCGCTTCTCGGCGCGGCAGCGCGCCTATTCGCGCATGCGCGGCGACCGCGAGGTCTACACGCCGCAAGTCGTCGTCAATGGTTCCACGCATGTGATCGGCAGCGATCGCGCCGGCATCGAGAGTGCGATCGGCAAGACCGACAAGGGCGTGGGCGTGATGAGCGTGCCGGTGACGATGTCGCTCTCGGGCAAGCAGATCAACGTATCGGTGGCCGCGAGCCAGGAGCCGACGGCCGCGCATGGCGAGGTCTGGATCTGCTCGATCGCCAAGTCGGTGCCGATCGCGATCGCCAAGGGCGAGAATCGCGGACAGCAGATCACCTATCACAACGTCGTCCGCAACCTGCTCAAGGTCGGCGACTGGACCGGTCGTTCGGAAAGCTGGACGGTGCCGCTGGAAAACCTCACGCGCGAGGGCGTCGACGGCGCGGTGGTCTATGTCCAGGACGGCAGCCGCGAGAAGCCGGGCCCGATGCTGGGCGCGGCGTACACGTCGCTGCACTGATTCGCGTAGATCGTCTCAGCAATTCATTGCTCGTCATTCCGGGGCGCGCAGCGCGAACTATGGCGCGCAATTGCGCATCTGAGAATCCATCGATCCACTTTCTGAGATGAGAAATAGATTCTCAGGTGCGCAATCGCGCACCGTAGTTCGCGCCAAGAGGCGCGCCCCGGAATGACAGCGCGCCGGAAACATCCCGACACAAACAAAAAAGGACCAACTTGCGTTGGCCCTCTCCTTGTCGCGCGTACAGACCCGGCCCTGTTCGACCCCGGGGGGCTGGGGGCTGAGGAATCCGGAACCGAAAGGACCGGGTCAACGCACATAGGTCTTTTCGCAATGCAGGGCGGCAGGCGGTGGGCGGAAAAGCGGCGATCCTGTGATTCTTGCTAACGATCCCGTGACGGTTTGCCGCGAGAGAGTTCCACCTTTGCGTGTGTCCGGCATGGCATCTGATTCGATGGGTTGAGCCAGCGCTCACGTATGAGTTCCATCCAGAGGCCTTGCGGTAGGGACCGGTTGGCGCGATCATACCACTGTCATGATCCGCGGTTTCCGGGGACGGTTTTCGCGGGCGAGGGTCATGCTGTGTGATGAGGAGACGCTTCCCATGAGTCTGACGCCGGAGGATGCCGATCCGAGCGGGCAGCGCGCGGCGGCGCATCCCGCCGCTGCGAATACCCAACTGAGCCGGGTGACGTTCAACCGGCTCGAGCTGCACCGCATTCTCAATCTGTACGGCCGCATGGTGGCCGACGGCGAGTGGCGCGACTACGCCATCGACTTCCTGAAGGACCGCGCCGTGTTCTCGGTCTATCGCCGCGCCTCGGAAGTGCCGATCTACCGCATCGAGAAGGACCCGCGGCTGGCGCGCAAGCAGGGTATGTACAGCGTGATCTCGGCGACCGGCCTGATCCTGCGCCGCGGCCACGAGCTCGAGCGCGTGCTGCTGGTGATCGATCGCAAGCTGGCGGTGGTCTAGCGGCACGACCGGCGCCATAGGGTGGGCAAAGGCGGGTAGCGCCGTGCCCACGTCGTTTCTCAATCGCCACGAATGGTGGGCACGCTTGCGCTTTGCCCACCCTACGAGAGCGGAGATTTGGCGAGGCTTCGTAGCCGGATGAGCGAAGCGACATCCGGGGCTTTGCTTGCCGTGGTCCCGGGTGTCGCTGCGCTCACCCGGGCTACTGCACCTACTTTGCCGGCACCGTCCTCGCGCCCTCGCCGAGGTCGCGCTGCATCATCACCGTGTCCAGCCAGCGGCCGAATTTCAGCCCGACATTGGGATGCGTGCCGATCATCTTGAAGCCGCCCCGGGTGTGCACGCCGATCGAGCCGGCATTGGCGGAATCGCCGATCACCGCGATCATCTGGCGGAAGCCGCGCGCCTCGCATTCGGTGATCAGCCGCTCCAGCAGCAATGAGCCGATGCCGCGGCGGTGGAAGCCGGGGTCCAGATAGATCGAGTTCTCGACCGTGAAGCGATAGGCCGGCCGCGGCCGGTAGGCGCCGGCATAGGCGTAGCCGGCCACGCGCCCGTCGATGATGGCGACGAAATAGGGATAGCCGCCGTCCACCAGCGCGCGGTAGCGGCGCGTCATCTCGGTGAGGTCAGGCGGATCCAGCTCGAACGTCGCGGTGCCCTCGCGGACGGCCTGCTGGTAGATGGCGGTGATGGCGGGGAGGTCGGCCTCGGTGGTGGGCCTGATTTCAGGTGCGGACATGGGGGAAGACTAGAGCCTTCCCACGGGCGCTGGAAGGGGCCCTGCGGTCTCAACGCCCGTCATTGCGAGCGCAGCGAAGCAATCCAGGAATGCGTCCGCGGAGGGACTCTGGATTGCTTCGTCGCAAGAGCTCCTCGCAATGACGAGGAAAGGTCGCGGCCCCAAACAAAAACCCCGGCCTCTCGGCCGGGGTTCGTGTCGTTCACTCTGGTCTGGCGCTTAATCGCGCTGGCCGAGGAGCTGCAGGAGCAGCGTGAACAGGTTGATGAAGTTCAGGTACAGCGACAGGGCGCCGGTGATGGCCGCACGCTCTGCGATGTCACCGCCGGCCGAAGCGTAGCCGTAGATGTAGTCGTTCTTCAGCCGCTGGGTATCCCAGGCGGTGAGGCCCGCGAACACCAGCACGCCGACGACCGACACGATGAACTGCAGCATCGAGCTGGCCAGGAACAGGTTCACCAGGCTCGCGATGATGATGCCGATCAGGCCCATGAACAGGAATGAGCCCATCCCGGTCAGGTCACGCTTGGTGGTGTAACCGTAGAGGCTCAGTGCACCGAACGTCGCCGCGGTGATGAAGAACACCCGCACGATCGACGTGTGGGTGAACACCAGGAAGATCGACGACAGCGAGATGCCCATCAGCGCCGAGAACACCCAGAACAGGATCTGGGCGGTCGAGGGTGCGAGACGGTTGATGCCCGCCGAGATCACGAACACCATGGCGAGCGGCGCGAGCATGAACAGCCACTTCAGGGGGCTGACGAACATCGCGTAGCCGAACGGCGTCAGGAACAGCTTGCCGACGCGGACGGCGTCCGCGGTCGGGACGTCAGTCACGGCAGCCATGTAGACACCGAGCGCGGCCAGGCCGGTGATGGCCAGGCCAATGCTCATGTAATTGTAGATGCGCAGCATGTAGGCGCGCAGACCGGCGTCGACCGTCGCGGCGTCAACACGCCCGGCGGCCCTGCCGAAAGGAGAAGCGTAGTTACGGTCTAGGTCCGACATGGTCGAATTCCCGTTGGTTGGTCCGGTCCGGCACGAGGGTCGCCATGCCGCCGGTTCGTCAAATTCTATCTCGGATACCGACGCCTGCCGACTAAATTTTGGCTAACAATCGGGGCTCCGAACCCACTCGATATGTGGGAAACTAACACATTCGCTGCAACCGTCCACGCGCGGCCGAATGTCGCCCTTGCCTGCAATCCGGACGAGTGGACGTGGTTAATCGCAGGAATCGTGCGATTTCGCTCCCGCGCCGCCGTCCGCTACCATTTGTCACAAATTCCGCAACACCGTGGCGGGCTTTTTGTTCAACGCCAGCAGCGTTCCGGCGAGCCCGAGCCCGACGGTGACGATCAGGGCGGCCACGACCACGCCGGCCGCGCTGCCGGCCTGCCAGACGAAGCTCAAGGTCATCAGCCGCGTCACGATCATCCAGGCGGCGATGCTGCCGGCGATGACGCCGAACACCGCGGTGGCGAGCCCGATCAGGAGGTATTCGAGGGCGTAGGCGCCGAGCAGCCGCAGCCGGGTCGCGCCCAGCGTCTTCAGGATCACGGCATCGTAGACCCGGTGGCGATGGCCGGCGGCGAGCGCCCCGCCCAGCACCAGGATCGCCGAGATCAGGGTCACCGCGCTGGCGCCGCGGATGGCCAGCGCCAGATTGGTCACGACCGAGCCGACCGTCTCCATCACCTCGCGCACGCGCACGCTGGTCACCATCGGATAGGCGTCGGCCACCTGCTTGATGATCTTGCCGTCGCCGGCGGCGTCGCCACCGGTCTCGGTCAGCGTCGCGATATGGGTGTGCGGCGCGCCCTTGAAGGCGTTGGGTGAGAACACCAGCACGAAATTGATGCCCATGCCCTGCCAGTCGATGGTGCGCAGATTGCCGATCCTGGCCGGGATGTCGCGGCCGAGCACGTTGACCACGATTTCGTCGCCGAGCTTGAGGGCGAGCCCGTCGGCGATCTTCTTCTCCATCGAGACCAGCGGCGGGCCGGAATAGTCGGCCTTCCACCATTCGCCCTCGACCACCTTTGAGCCCTTCGGCAACTCGGCGGTATAGGTCAGGCCGCGGTCGCTCTGCAGCACCCATTCCGAATCGGTGGTGGGCTTGAGGTCCTCGGCGCGGACGCCGCGCGCACCGACGATGCGCCCGCGCAGCATCGGCACGTCCTCGACCGTCGCGCCCGGCGCGATCTGGCGAAGATAGCCGTCGAACTGCTCGGCCTGCGTGCTCGGGATGTCGATGAAGAAGAACGACGGCGCGCGATCGGGGAGCGCTGCCAGGAACTGCCGGCGCAGATTGCCGTCGATCTGGGTGATGGTGACGAGCACGGCAAGCCCGAGACCGAGCGAGAGCACGACCGAGGGCGTCAGCGCGCCCGGCCGGTGGATGTTGGCGACCGCCAGCCGCAGCATCGGCAGCCGCGAGCGCGGCAGCCGCCGCGCGATCGTCATCAGCAGCGCGGCGATGCCGCGGAGCAGGGCGAACACGACGACGGAGGAGGCCACGAACACCGCTGCGATCCGCTTGTCGAAGGAGAGGCCGATCACCACCGTGATCAGCAGGACGATCACGACGCCCATAAAGGCGAGATAGCCCAGGCGCGGCCGGTGCCATTCGGAGCTGATGGTGTCGCGGAACAGCGCGGCGACCGGCACGTCGTGGACGCGGCCGAGCGGCCAAAGGCCGAAGGCGAGCGCGGTGAGCAGGCCGTAGACGAAGGAGAGCGCGAGCTCGTCGGCATGCACCGCGGGCACCACCGGCAGCGGCAGGAGTTTGCCGAACAGGCCGACGATGGCGAACGGCATGGCGGCGCCGAGCGCGAGGCCGATCACCGAGCCGATCGCGGCGAGCAGGAGAACCTGCGCGAGATAAATGCCGAACACGTCGCGCCCGGTGGCGCCGACGGCCTTGAAGGCCGCGATCACTTCGAGCCGGCGGTCGATATGGCTTTTCACGGCATTGGCGACGCCGACGCCGCCGACCAAGAGCGCGGCGAGGCCGACCAGGGTCAAAAACTGCGTGAAGCGGCTGATGTTGCGTTCGAGCTGCGGCGAGGCATTGGAGCGGCTGCGGATCTCCCAGCCGGCCTGCGGCGCGGCGTTGCGCGCATGCGCGATGAAGGCCTCGGTGGCGCGTTCGGTGTTGGCAGTGTCGGGCAGCTTCACCCGGTAGACCCAGCGCACCAGGCTGCCGGGCTGGATCAGGCCGGTGGCGCGCAGGCCCGCTTCACTGATCAGGAAGCGCGGGCCGAAGCCGATGCCGCCGGCGAGCTTGTCGGGCTCGGCCTCGACGGTGCTGCGGATCTGGAAAGTCGCGGAGCCGATGGTGACGCGGTCGCCGGTCTTCAGCGAGAGGCGCGCCAGCAGTGTCGGATCGGCGGCGGCGCCGAACGCGCCGTCGCGCTCGGCGACCAGATCGGACATCGGCAGCGATGGCGCCAGCGTGAGCTGTCCGAGCATCGGATAGGTGTCGTCGACTGCCTTCATCTCGACCAGCGCGAGCTTGCCATCAGCCGCGCGCGCCATGCCGCGCAAGGTCGCGGCGGTGGAGACGGTACCGCCCGAGCGCAGGAACGCGACTTCCTCGGGCTTGGCCTCGCGCTGGAACAGCACGAACGATACGTCGCCGCCGAGCAGCGTGCGGCCTTCGCGGGCGAGGCCGTCGCTGAGGCTCGCCGACACCGAGCCGACGCCGGCAATCGCCATCACGCCGAGCGCGATACAGGCGATGAAGACGTAGAAGCCGCGCAGGCCGCCGCGCAATTCGCGTAGCGCGTAGCGGAGCGAGAGCGCGACGCCGTTGGGCTTCGCGAACGGTTCGGCGGCGGCGCTCATGCGGGCGCGGACTGCGTGTCGATGCGGCCCGAGCGCAGGCGGATGACGCGATCGCAGCGATGGGCGAGCGAGGAATCGTGCGTGACCAGCACCAGCGTCATGCCGCGCTCGGCATGCTTGGTGAAGAGCAGATCGACGATCTGCTTGCCGGTGGTCTCGTCGAGATTGCCGGTCGGCTCGTCCGCGACGAGGATGGCGGGATCGGGCGCCAGCGCGCGAGCCAGCGCGACGCGCTGCTGCTCGCCGCCGGAGAGTTGCGTCGGATAGTGATGCAGGCGATCGCCAAGCCCGACCGATTGCAGCTCCTGCGCCGCGCGCGTCGCGGCATCCGGATTGCCGGCGAGCTCGAGCGGCACCGCGACATTCTCCAGCGCCGTCATGGTCGGGATCAGATGGAAGGACTGGAAGACGATGCCGACCTGCCGGCCGCGGAAGCGAGCCAGTGCGTCCTCGTCGAGGGCATTGAAAGGCGTGCCATTGACCACCACCTGTCCGCTATCAGGACGCTCCAACCCCGCCATCACCATCAGCAGCGTGGATTTGCCCGAACCTGACGGGCCGATCAGGCCGATCGTCTCGCCCGAGCCGACCCGCAAGCTGATATCCTTGAGGATGTGAACGCGTGCCGCGCCCGTGCCCAATGAGAGATTGACGTTGGAGATGGCGATGGTGTCCGGCGTGGTGCCGGCGAGCGAAGAGGATTCGATGCGACTGTCCATGGTCCGGTCATATGGCAACTCCGCACGCGCGGTCGAGAGGCGTTACGGATTCTTCATGCACATAGCCGTGTTGATGGTCGCTTTGATGACCGTTGCCAATCCGGCTTGGGCAGAGGCGACAAAGCCGGCCAAGCTTGTCGTTTTAGGCGATTCCCTGAGCGCCGGCCTCGGCCTTCCGGCCCAGGAGGCATTCCCCGCCAAGCTCCAAAAAGCCTTGCAGGCCAAAGGCATAGCCGTCGACATGACCAATGCCGGGGTGTCCGGCGATACCTCCTCCGGCGGCCGTGACCGGCTCGACTGGTCGGTCCCTGACGGAACCGACGGCGTCATCATCGAGCTCGGCGCCAACGACGCGCTGCGCGGCATCGATCCCGATCTGACGCGCACCGCGCTCACCGAGATCGTCCAGCGTCTCAAGGCGCGCAAGATCGCGGTGATGCTGTGCGGAATGGTGTCGCCGCCGAATTACGGTGCCGAATACGCCGCGCGCTTCAATTCGATTTATCCGGATCTGGCGAAGAAATTCGACGTGCCGCTCTATCCGTTCTTCCTTGACGGCGTCGCCGCCGACGCCAAGCTCAACCAGGCCGACGGCATTCATCCGACGGCAGCCGGCGTCGACATCATCGTCGGCAACATCATGCCCACAGTGGAGGCATTTTTGCGCAACATAAGCGAGCAAGGGCGATGAAAAGCAGGCAGCGCTAACCCTAATTCCCAGGGTTTTACCGGGGTGAGGCGCGGCAAGCTTCGCAGAGTCACACAACTGCGATAGGAATCAGGGTACCGGTGATTCGTCGCCGGCTCTAATTTGGATAGGGTCCTGCTCAGGGACTGTACCCAAGCATCGGGAGTGCGAAACGATGCCGCGTTTGTTCACTGGTCTGGAAATTCCGGCCGAGATCGGCCAGTCGCTTTCCAACTTGCGGGGCGGCCTTCCCGGCGCCCGGTGGATCGATCCCGAAAATTATCACGTCACGTTGCGCTTCATCGGCGATATCGACGGCGTCTCCGCCAACGAGATCGCCTCGATGCTGTTTCGCGTCGACCGCAAACCGTTCGAGGTGAAGGTGCAGGGGCTGACCAGCTTCGGCGGCCGCAAGCCGCGCGCGGTGGTCGCCACCATCGCGCCGAGCAAGCCGCTGATGGAGTTGCAGGCCGAGCTCGAGCGCATGATGCAGCGGATCGGTCTCGATCCGGAGGGACGCAAGTTCATCCCGCATGTCACGCTGGCCCGTCTGCACGACGCCTCCGACCGCGACGTCGCCGACTATCTCTCGATCCGCGGCTATTTTCCAAGCAAGGCGTTCACGGCCGAACGTTTTGTCTTGTTCTCGTCGCGCGCATCGACCGGCGGCGGCCCGTATGTCGTCGAGGACGCCTACGAGCTGTGTGAGTAGGTCGCTCTTTCGCGATGTACGAAACGGTGGGTCCCGGATCTGCGCAGCAGTGTTGCACGCTGCGGTGTGTCCGGGATACGAATCCGCATACCCCGTCCACCAATTGACGGCTTGCAATTTCCGCCGGTCTCTGGCGGTAAAGAGCCATGCTCTCCACCCCCAGTTCCTCCTTCAGCGAAGCCTATCAGGCCCAGGTCGCATCAGGCGTGATCGAGCCCGATGCCGCGCAGGCTGAAGTCGCCGAAGCCTATGCCGCGCTGGACCTGCGGCTCGCGAACTACAAGCCGCAGCGCAAGCAGGGCCTGCTCAGCCGCCTGTTCGGCGGCGACAAGGACGAGGCGCCGCACGGGCTCTACATCCATGGCGAGGTCGGCCGCGGCAAGACCATGCTGATGGATCTGTTCTTCCAGCACTCGACCGTCGATTACAAGCGCCGCGCGCATTTCCACGAATTCATGGCGGAAACGCATGAGCGCATCTACGACTATCGCCAGAGCATCGCGCGCGGCGAGATCGCCGATGGCGACGTCATCGCGTTGACGGCGACTGCGATCTTCGAGGAGAGCTGGCTGCTCTGCTTCGACGAATTCCACGTCACCGACATCGCGGACGCGATGATCCTGGGACGCCTGTTCGCAAAGCTGTTCGAGCTCGGCACCGTCGTGGTCGCGACCTCCAACGTTGCGCCCGACGATCTCTACAAGGGCGGCCTGAACCGCGCGCTGTTCCTGCCCTTCATCAAGCAGATCACCGACCACATGGATGTCTCGCGGCTCGATGCGCGCACCGACTTCCGTCTGGAAAAACTTCAGGGCGTGCCGATGTGGCTGACGCCCGCCGACGGCGATGCCGATGCCGCGCTCGACCGCGCCTGGGCGAAGATGACCGGCAATGCCAAATGCAAGTCGCGCGACATCTCGATCAAGGGCCGCACCCTGCAGGTGCCGTGCTCGGCCCACGGCGTGGCGCGCTTCAAATTCGCCGATCTCTGCGAGAAGCCGTTAGGCGCATCCGACTACCTCAGGCTCGCGCACGACTATCACACCGTCCTGGTCGACCATATTCCAGTGATGGACTTCTCCCAGCGCAACGCCGCCAAGCGCTTCATCACGCTGATCGATACGTTCTATGACAATGCCGTGAAGCTGATGGCCTCGGCCGATGCCAACCCGATCTCGCTCTACATCGCCGATGAGGGCACCGAGGCGATGGAGTTCAAGCGCACGTCGTCGCGCCTGATCGAAATGAGTTCGGAGTCCTATCTGGCGCTGCCTCACGGCCGCAAGGATTCCACCGCCAGCGGCTCCACCAAGGGCCTGGTGGAGACTTAAGTCCTATTTCACCATCTTCCCAGCGTCATTCCGGGGCGCGCGTAGCGCGAGCCCGGAATCCATACTCCCGGCGCGCTTGGCCCCTGGGCCATTCGCGCAAAGAGTTAAGGGGGTGCGCCATCTTCAATTTGCCGCGAATGCGGCAAGCCGCAAGCGCGGGCGTGGTTATGGATTCCGGGCCTGCGCCTGTCGGCGCATCCCGGAATGACGGCGGGGTATGCTGGCTGCTCTCTCGCCAAGCCCGACAATTGGGCACCCACCGACTTGAACGAGGGAGGCGAAAGGGATAACCACCCTCTCAGTTTTCCCTCCTTACGTGTCTAAAGGACAGGTTCACATGGCGCGCGACAAGATTGCTTTGATTGGCTCCGGTCAGATCGGCGGAACGCTGGCTCACCTCATCGGTCTGAAAGAACTGGGCGACGTCGTGATGTTCGACATCGCCGAGGGCGTGCCGCAGGGCAAGGCGCTCGACATTGCGCAGTCCTCGCCGGTCGACGGTTTCGACGCGCACTACAGCGGCGCCAACTCGTACGAAGCCCTCGACAACGCCAAGGTCTGCATCGTCACCGCCGGCGTGCCGCGCAAGCCCGGCATGAGCCGCGACGACCTCCTCTCCATCAACCTCAAGGTCATGGAGCAGGTCGGCGCCGGCATCAAGAAGTACGCCCCCGACGCGTTCGTCATCTGCATCACCAACCCGCTCGACGCGATGGTCTGGGCGCTGCAGAAGGCCTCCGGCCTGCCGCACAAGAAGGTCGTCGGCATGGCCGGCGTGCTCGATTCGGCGCGCTTCCGCTACTTCCTGGCTGACGAGTTCAACGTGTCGGTCGAAGACGTCACCGCCTTCGTGCTCGGCGGCCATGGCGACACCATGGTGCCGCTGGTGAAGTACTCCACCGTCGCCGGCATCCCGCTGCCCGACCTCGTCAAGATGGGCTGGACCTCGCAGGCGCGCCTCGACGAGATCGTCGACCGCACCCGCAACGGCGGCGCCGAGATCGTCAATTTGCTCAAGACCGGTTCGGCCTTCTACGCCCCGGCCGCGTCCGCGATCGCGATGGCCGAGAGCTATCTGCGTGACAAGAAGCGCGTGCTGCCGTCGGCCGCCTACCTCAACGGCGAATACGGCGTGAAGGACATGTATGTCGGCGTGCCTGTCGTGATCGGCTCCAAGGGTGTCGAGCGCGTCGTCGAGATCGAGCTCGCCGGCAAGGACCGCGAGGCCTTCGACAAGTCGGTCGGCGCGGTGCAGGGCCTGGTGGACGCCTGCAAGAAGATCGCACCCGATCTTCTCGGCCGCTAAGGCGCAAAAATCCCCGCCGAAGATCGAAAACCGGTCTTCGGCGGTTTCACTTCCGGACCCCTGCTGACCGGGGTGGGTTCCGGGTCCGAGATCTCGATGTCAAAGAATCCGGGTTGCAGTTCCTGTGGTATATGGTATGCCAGCCACAAGACTGAGGTGGGCCCGTGGGGTCACCGCCCGCGGGTTCAGGGAGCGACCATATGAATATCCATGAATATCAGGCCAAAGCGCTGCTGGGTGAGTTCGGCGTGCCGATCTCCAAGGGCGTCCCGGTTCTCAAGGCCGCCGACGCGGAAGCCGCTGCCAAGGCGCTGCCGGGTCCGGTCTATGTGGTGAAGAGCCAGATCCATGCCGGCGGCCGCGGCAAGGGCAAGTTCAAGGAAGCCAGTGCCGGCGACAAGGGCGGCGTCCGCATCGCCAAGTCGGCCGCCGAGGTCACCGAATTCGCCAAGCAGATGCTCGGCGCCACCCTCGTGACGATCCAGACCGGCCCTGCCGGCAAGCAGGTCAACCGCCTCTACGTCGAGGACGGCTCGGACATCGACAAGGAGTTCTATCTCTCGCTCCTGGTCGACCGCGAAACCTCGCGCGTCTCCTTCGTCGTCTCGACCGAAGGCGGCGTCAACATCGAGGACGTCGCGCACAACACCCCCGAGAAGATCGTGACCTTCTCGGTCGATCCCGCGACCGGCATCATGGGCCATCACGGCCGCACCGTTGCCAACGCGCTGAAGCTCTCCGGTGATCTCGCCAAGCAGGCCGAGAAGCTCACCGCGCAGCTCTACGCGGCCTTCGTCGCCAAGGACATGTCGATGCTGGAGATCAACCCGCTGGTCGTGACCAAGCAGGGCCAGCTCCGCGTGCTCGACGCCAAGGTGTCGTTCGACGACAACGCGCTGTTCCGTCATCCCGAAGTGCTCGCGCTGCGCGACGAGACCGAGGAAGACGCCAAGGAAATCGAGGCGTCCAAGTACGACCTCAACTACGTCACCCTCGACGGCAACATCGGCTGCATGGTCAACGGCGCCGGTCTCGCCATGGCGACGATGGACATCATCAAGCTCTACGGCATGGCGCCGGCGAACTTCCTCGACGTCGGCGGCAGCGCCAGCAAGGAGAAGGTCGCGGCCGCGTTCAAGATCATCACCGCCGATCCCAACGTGAAGGGCATCCTGGTCAACATCTTCGGCGGCATCATGAAGTGCGACGTGATCGCCGAGGGCGTCACCGCCGCCGTGCGCGAGGTCGGCCTCAGCGTGCCGCTGGTGGTTCGCCTCGAAGGCACCAATGTCGAGCTCGGCAAGAAGATCATCCGAGAATCCGGCCTGAACGTGGTGCCGGCCGACAATCTCGACGACGCCGCGCAGAAGATCGTGAAGGCCGTCAAGGGAGGCTAAGGCCATGACCCAAGACCATCTCGCCGCATCATCCCCGCTCACCGAACACATGCGCCTGTCGGCGTTTGCCGGCGAATGGGATGGTGAGGAGATGGTCTTTCCGTCGCGCTGGGTGGAGGGTGGCTCTGCCACCTCTCATGTCAAGGCGCGCATGGACCTCAACGGCTTCTACCTGATCCAGGACTCGGTGCAGATGCGTGACGGCAAGCAGAGCTTCGCCACCCACGGCATCTTCACCTACGATCGTGACGACCGGACCTACAAATTGTTCTGGTACGACTCGCTCGGCTACACGCCGCCCTCGCCCGCTTCCGGCGGGTGGGTCGGCAATACCCTGACGCTGGTGCGCGGCTCGCTCCGCGGCAATGCGCGCCACGTCTACGAGATCATCGACGACAATTCCTACTCGTTGAAGATCCAGTTCTCGCCGGACGCGGAAGGCTGGGCTGACGTGCTCACCGGCGTCTACCGCCGCATCCACTGACCTCTCACTCGTTAGTTCGCGAAAGCAGACCTCATGTCCATCCTGATCGACAAGAACACCAAGGTCATCTGCCAGGGATTCACCGGCAAGAACGGCACCTTCCACTCGGAAGCCGCGCTTGCCTACGGCACCAAGATGGTCGGCGGCACCTCGCCGGGCAAAGGCGGCTCGACGCATCTGGGCCTGCCGGTGTTCGACACCGTGCGCGATGCGCGTGAGAAGACCGGCGCCGACGCCTCGGTGATCTACGTTCCGCCGCCGGGCGCGGCGGATGCGATCTGCGAAGCCATCGACGCCGAGATCCCGCTGATCGTCTGCATCACCGAAGGCATTCCGGTCATCGACATGGTACGCGTGAAGCGCTCGCTGGCCGGCTCCAAGTCGCGCCTGATCGGGCCGAACTGCCCGGGCGTCATGACCGCCGGCGAGTGCAAGATCGGCATCATGCCCGCCAACATCTTCAAGACCGGCTCGGTCGGCATCGTCTCCCGCTCGGGCACGCTGACCTATGAAGCCGTGTTCCAGACCTCCCAGGAAGGCCTCGGCCAGACCACCGCGGTCGGCATCGGCGGCGACCCGGTCAAGGGCACCGAGTTCATCGACGTCCTCGAAATGCTGCTGGCCGACCCCAAGACCGAATCGATCATCATGATCGGCGAGATCGGCGGTTCCGCCGAGGAAGACGCCGCCCAGTTCCTCAAGGACGAGGCCAAGCGCGGCCGCAAGAAGCCCATGGTCGGCTTCATCGCCGGCGTCACGGCGCCTCCCGGCCGCCGCATGGGTCATGCCGGCGCGATCATCTCGGGCGGCAAGGGCGACGCCGGTTCCAAGACCGAGGCGATGAAATCGGCAGGGATTACAGTGTCCCCGTCACCCGCCCGCCTCGGCCACACGCTTGCCGAAAAGTTGAAGAGCTAATTCACTTCTTCGTGCTTTTCCGGGCGAAGTTTCGCAGCAAATAGGCTAAATGGTGCCAGCCGCGTCGGGCCTCTGCCGGGGAGCCCGACGCCAGCGCCGTTTGTTATGCGCGAACCGAAATCGCCAGGAACTCAAGTATGTCTCGCCAGGACGCGAACGCAGCCTTTGCCCTCTCATCCTTTTTGCAGGGCACCAACGCCACCTACATCGACGAAATCTACGCCCGCTACGAGAAGGACCCGTCCTCGGTCGACGCCGAGTGGCAGGAGTTCTTCAAGAGCCTCAACGACCAGCCCGCTGACGTCCGGAAGAACGCCGAGGGCCCGTCCTGGGAGCGCGCCAACTGGCCGCTGACCCCGAAGGACGATCTCACCTCCGCCCTCGACGGCAACTGGGCCGAAGTCGAGAAGGCGGTCGGTGCCAAGATCGCCGCCAAGGCGCAGGCCAAGGGAGGCGACATCTCCTCCGCCGACGTGCTCCAGGCGACGCGCGACTCCGTCCGCGCCCTGATGCTGATCCGCTCCTACCGCATGCGCGGCCACTTCCACGCCAAGCTCGATCCGCTCGGCATCGAAGCCCCGCGCAACCGCGAAGAGCTCGATCCGCGCACCTACGGCTTCAGCGAGGCCGATTTCGACCGGAAGATCTTCCTCGATCACGTGCTTGGTCTCGAATTCGCCAACCTGCGCGAGATCACCGCCATCTGCGAGCGCACCTACTGCCAGACGCTCGGCGTCGAGTTCATGCATATCAGCAATGCTGCGCAGAAGGCCTGGATCCAGGAGCGCATCGAGGGTCCGGATAAGGAAATCTCCTTCACCCGCGAAGGCCGTCGCGCCATCCTGATGAAGCTGGTCGAGGCCGAGGGCTTCGAAAAATTCTGCGACACCAAGTTCACCGGCACCAAGCGCTTCGGCCTCGACGGCGGTGAATCGCTGATCCCCGCGCTCGAGCAGATCATCAAGCGCGGCGGCAATCTCGGCGTGAAGGAAGTCGTGCTCGGCATGCCGCATCGCGGCCGCCTCAACGTGCTGACCCAGGTGATGGGCAAGGCTCATCGCGCGCTGTTCCACGAGTTCAAGGGCGGCTCGGCCAATCCCGATGCGGTCGAAGGCTCGGGCGACGTCAAATATCACCTCGGCGCGTCCTCGGACCGCGAGTTCGACGGCAACCGCATCCATCTGTCGTTGACCGCCAACCCGTCGCATCTCGAGATCGTCGATCCCGTCGTGCTCGGCAAGGTGCGCGCCAAGCAGGACCAGCACGGCGATCCGCCGGACCAGCGGATCTCCGTGATGCCGCTGTTGATGCATGGCGACGCGGCGTTCGCGGGCCAGGGCGTGGTCGCGGAATGCTTCGGCCTGTCGGACCTGAAGGGCTACCGCACCGGCGGCTCCGTCCACTTCATCGTCAACAACCAGATCGGCTTCACCACCTATCCGCGTTACTCGCGCTCCTCGCCCTATCCGTCGGATGTGGCGAAGATGATCGACGCGCCGATCTTCCACGTGAACGGCGACGATCCGGAAGCCGTCGTGTTCGCGGCCAAGGTCGCGACCGAATTCCGTCAGAAGTTCCACAAGCCCGTCGTGATCGACATGTGGTGCTATCGCCGCTATGGCCACAATGAGGGCGACGAGCCGGCCTTCACCCAGCCGGTGATGTACAAGCGGATTGCGGCCCATCCCTCGACACTCACGCTCTACTCCAAGCGCCTGATTGCCGAAGGCGTCGTCACAGAGGGTGAGGTCGACAAGCTGAAGGCCGACTGGCGCGCGCGGCTCGATGCCGAGTTCGAGGCCGGCACCTCCTACAAGCCGAACAAGGCCGACTGGCTCGACGGCAAGTGGTCCGGCTTCAAGATCGCCGACCAGGAAGAGGATGCGCGTCGCGGCGTCACCGGCGTCGACCTGCCGATCCTGAAGGACATCGGCCGCAAGATCACCAAGGCGCCGGACGGTTTCCGCGTTCACCGCACCATCCAGCGCTTCCTGGAGAACCGCTCCAGGGCGATCGACAGCGGCAACGGCATCGACTGGGCGACCGGCGAAGCGCTGGCGTTCTGCACGCTGCTCAACGAGAACCACCACGTGCGCCTGTCAGGCCAGGATTCGGAGCGCGGCACCTTCTCGCAGCGCCACTCGGTCCTGATCGACCAGGAAGACGAGAGCCGCTACACGCCGTTCAACCATCTCGGCCACGAGCAGGGCCACTACGAGGTCATCAACTCGCTGCTGTCGGAAGAGGCCGTGCTCGGCTTCGAATACGGCTACTCGCTCGCCGAGCCGAACACGCTGACGCTGTGGGAAGCCCAGTTCGGCGATTTCGCCAACGGTGCGCAGGTCGTGTTCGACCAGTTCATCTCCTCGGGTGAGCGCAAATGGCTGCGTATGTCCGGTCTCGTCTGCCTCTTGCCGCACGGCTATGAGGGCCAGGGTCCGGAGCACTCCTCGGCGCGTCTCGAGCGCTATTTGCAGATGTGCGCGGAAGACAACATGCAGGTGGTCTACCCGACCACGCCGGCGAACTACTTCCACGTGCTGCGCCGCCAGCTGCATCGCGAGATCCGCAAGCCGCTGATCGTCATGACGCCGAAGTCGCTGCTGCGCCACAAGCGCGCGGTCTCGCGTCTCGAAGAGCTCGCGAAGGGAACGACGTTCCACCGCATCCTGTACGATGACGCCCAGATGCAGCCGAATGAGGCGACCAAGCTCGTCCCCGACGAGAAGATCCGCCGCATCGTGCTCTGCTCCGGCAAGGTCTATTACGATCTGTACGAAGAGCGCGAGAAGCGCGGCATCGACGACATCTACCTGATGCGCGTCGAGCAGCTCTATCCGGTGCCGCTGAAGGCGCTGGTGGCCGAGCTGTCGCGCTTCAAGAAGGCTGAAGTGGTGTGGTGCCAGGAAGAGCCCCGCAACATGGGTGCCTGGCACTTCATCGAGCCCTATCTGGAATGGGTGCTCAACCAGGTGAACGGCGTGAGCCGGCGTCCGCGTTATGTCGGCCGCGCCGCTTCCGCCGCGACAGCCACTGGTCTGATGTCCAAGCATCAGGCGCAGTTGAAGGCGTTCCTGGACGAAGCACTGAGCTGACCTTTCTGAACTGCGTCATGCCCCGCCCCAGTGCGCAATCGCGCACAAGGGCGGGGCATCCAGTAACTCGTGACGTGCTCGTGAATGCGATGCGTCCCGGCTTGCTGGATGGCCTGCTTTTCGCTGGCCGATGACATCCGGAATTCATGACCGCATTGGCGATCTCCTTAAGGAAAAGACCATGACTGAAATTCGTGTGCCGACGCTCGGCGAATCCGTCACCGAGGCCACCATCGGCCGCTGGTTCAAGAAGGCCGGCGACCCGGTCGCCGTCGACGAGCCCTTGGTGGAGCTCGAGACCGACAAGGTCACCATCGAAGTCCCGGCGCCGTCCGCCGGCACGCTGAGCGAGATCATCGCCGCCGATGGCGCGACCGTTGCGGTCGGCGCGCTGCTCGGCCAGATCACCGACGGTGCCGGCGCTGCCAAGCCCGCTGCCGCGCCCGCCAAGCCGGCTGCTGCTGCTCCGGCTGCCGCCGCTCCCGCGCCGGCTCCGGCTGCGAAGGCGCCGCCGGCCGATGCGCCGCTCGCCCCGTCCGTTCGCAAGCTGTCGGCCGAGACCGGCGTCGATGCCTCGACCGTTCCGGGCTCCGGCAAGGACGGCCGCGTCACCAAGGGCGACATGCTCGCCGCGATCGAGCGTGCGGCTTCAGCGCCGACCCCGGTCAACCAGCCTGCCGCCGCCGTTCAGGTGCGCGCGCCGTCGCCGGCCGATGACGCTGCCCGCGAAGAGCGCGTCAAGATGACCCGCCTGCGCCAGACCATCGCGCGCCGCCTCAAGGACGTGCAGAACACCGCGGCCATGCTGACGACCTTCAACGAGGTCGACATGACCAACGTCATGGCGCTGCGTGCCCACTACAAGGATGCGTTCGAGAAGAAGCATGGCGGCAAGCTCGGCTTCATGGGCTTCTTCACCAAGGCCGTCGTGCAGGCGCTGAAGGACATCCCGGCCGTCAACGCCGAGATCGACGGCACCGACCTGATCTACAAGAACTACTACCACATCGGCGTCGCCGTCGGCACCGACAAGGGTCTCGTCGTGCCCGTCGTGCGCGACTGCGACCACAAGTCGATCGCCGACATCGAGAAGGGCATCGCCGATTTCGGCCGCCGCGCCCGTGACGGCCAGCTCAAGATCGACGAGATGCAGGGCGGCACCTTCACCATCACCAACGGCGGCATCTACGGCTCGCTGATGTCGACCCCGATCCTGAACGCGCCGCAGTCCGGCATCCTCGGCATGCACAAGATCCAGGATCGTCCGATGGTCGTCGGCGGCAAGATCGAGGTCCGCCCGATGATGTATCTGGCGCTATCCTACGATCACCGCGTCATCGACGGCAAGGAAGCCGTCACCTTCCTGGTTCGCGTCAAGGAGAGCCTGGAAGATCCGGCGCGTCTGGTGCTCGATCTCTGATCCCTGATGCTCTGCGAGCGCCGTCGCCTCCCTGCGCGACGGCGCATGTCGAACCATGGAGGCGCGCGTGACGGATAAAGTCGTTGTCATCACCGGCGGCAGCCGCGGCATCGGGCGGGCGACTGCGATTGCGGCGGCCGCGCGCGGCTACCGCGTCGTGGTCGGCTATGCCAGCAACCAGAAGGCCGCCGACGAGGTTGTCGCGCAGATCGAGGCCGGCAACGGCAAGGCGATCGCGGTGAAATGCGATGTCGCCGAGGAAGGCGACATCCTCGATCTGTTCAAGCAAGCCGACAAATTCGGCACGCTTGCCGCGCTCGTCAACAATGGCGGCATCGTCGGCAAGAGCGGCGTGCGCGTCGACGAAATGTCGGCCGAGCGCATCCAGCGCGTGCTGGCCGTCAACGTCACCGGCTCGATCCTCTGCGCGCGTGAAGCGGTGAAGCGGATGTCGACCAAGCATGGCGGCAAGGGCGGCGTCATCGTCAATCTGTCATCGGTCGCCGCCAAGCTCGGCGCGCCCAACACCTATGTCGACTACGCCGCCTCCAAGGGCGCGATCGATTCCTTCACCATCGGCCTCGGCTACGAGGTCGCAAGCGAAGGCATTCGCGTCGCGGGCATCCGCCCCGGCCTGATCGACACCGACATCCATGCTTCCGGCGGCGAGCCCGACCGGCATCATCGCCTCGCCCATATGGTGCCGATGAAGCGCGTCGGCACCGCCGATGAAATCGCCAACGCCATCGTCTGGCTGATGTCGGACGATGCCTCCTACGTCACCTCTGCCATTCTCGATGTGTCCGGCGGACGCTGACGCGCCGCGCGGACGCTGACACATCCTCATCACGCTAAACTTACGGGACTTTCTCTCATGGCTACCTACGATCTCGTCGTCATCGGCACCGGACCTGGCGGTTATGTCTGCGCGGTGCGCGCCAGCCAGCTCGGCATGAAGGTCGCCGTGGTCGAAAAGAACGCCACGCTCGGCGGCACCTGCCTCAACGTCGGCTGCATGCCCTCGAAGGCGCTGCTGCACGCCTCCGAAATGTTCGAGGAAGCCGCGCACTCCTTCGCCAAGATGGGCGTGTCCGTCTCCGCGCCGAAGCTCGAGCTTCCCGCGATGATGAACTTCAAGCAGCAGGGCATCGACGGCAACGTCAAGGGCGTCGAGTTCCTGATGAAGAAGAACAAGGTCGACGTGCTCAAGGGCACCGGCAAGATCCTCGGCACCGGCAAGGTCGAAGTCTCCGCCGACGGCAAGTCGCAGGTGATCGAGACCAGGAACATCGTCATCGCCACCGGCTCGGACATCGCGCGCCTGAAGGGCATCGAGATCGACGAGAAGCGCATCGTCTCGTCGACCGGCGCGCTGTCGCTGGACAAGGTCCCGGGCAAGCTGCTCATCGTCGGCGCCGGCGTGATCGGCCTCGAGCTCGGCTCGGTGTGGAAGCGGCTCGGTGCCGAAGTCGCCGTCGTTGAATTCCTCGATCGCATCCTGCCCGGCATGGACGGCGAGATCGCCAAGCAATTCCAGCGCATCCTCGAGAAGCAGGGTTTTGCGTTCAAGCTCGGCGCCAAGGTCACCGGCGTCGACACCGCGGGCAAGACGCTGAAGGCGACGGTCGAGCCGGCCGCCGGTGGCGCGCCTGAAACCATCGAAGCCGACGTCGTGCTCGTCTGCATCGGCCGCGTGCCCTACACCGATGGTCTCGGCTTGAAGGAAGCCGGCGTTGCGCTCGACAATCGCGGCCGCGTGCAGATCGATCCGCATTTCGCGACCAGCCTGAAGGGCGTCTATGCCATCGGCGACGTCGTCGCAGGCCCGATGCTCGCGCACAAGGCCGAGGATGAAGGCGTTGCAGTCGCTGAGATCCTCGCTGGGCAAGCCGGCCACGTGAATTACGACGTTATCCCAGGCGTCGTGTATACCACGCCGGAAGTGTCCGCCGTCGGCAAGACCGAGGAAGAGCTGAAGCAGGCCGGTGTCGCTTATACCGTCGGTAAGTTTCCCTTTACCGCCAACGGCCGCTCCAAGGTCAACCAGACCACCGACGGCTTTGTGAAGATTCTCGCAGATGCGAAGACCGATCGCGTGCTCGGCGTGCACATTATCGGCCGCGAAGCCGGCGAAATGATCCACGAAGCCTGCGTTCTCATGGAGTTCGGCGGCAGTGCGGAAGATCTCGCCCGCACCTGCCACGCGCATCCGACCCGCTCGGAAGCCATCAAGGAGGCCGCGCTTGCAGTCGGCAAGCGGGCCATCCATATGTAGGTCACGCCCCGAACGAATCGGGCGGGACAACACATGCTGCGCCGCCTACTTCAACCGGTCTGGGTCCTGCTGGCGATCATCTTCCTGATCGAAGCCTGGCTGTGGGACCATCTCGAGCCGATCGTCGCGCGGGTTGTCGCAGCCATCCCGCTCGCACGCTTCAAGCAATGGCTGACGGTGCGCGTCAACGCGCTGTCGCCGGCGACGACGCTGATCATCTTCGCCGTGCCGATCATCCCATTGTTTCCGCTCAAGCTGATCGGCCTGTGGCTGCTCACCCACGAATATTGGCTGACCGGCGTATCCACGTTTCTGTTCGCAAAGCTGCTCGGCGTCGGCGTCACCGCCTTCGTGTTCGACGTCACGCGCGACAAGCTGCTGGAGATGCACTGGTTCGAGCGGATCTACGATCTGGTGCTGAAGGTCCGCGCCAAGGCCACCGAGCTGGTCGACCCGATCAAGCGCCGCATCCGCGAGCTGATCGCCGGCAACGGCGAAGGCTGGTCGTCAAGGACGCTGCGCCTGATCCAGCGTTTCAGGAAGAGCGTGCACGAAGCGCGCTGAGTTTCTAAGAGGCGCTCTCGCTATAATTCTCCGTCATTGCGAGCGCAGCGAAGCAATCCAGAATCCCTCCGTGGAGGCAGTCTGGATTGCTTCGTCGCTTCGCTCCTCGCAATGACGGATTGAGCGCGACAGCGTACCAACTAATGCAAATGCAGCAGATGCGGCCACCACAGGCCGAGGCCGGTCATGACGATACCGGCGAGCGTCAAGATGCCGCCGACATAAGCCAGCGCGATGATGCCGGTGATGATAGTGGCCGAGGCCAGCACGATGCCGATCTGGAACGCGGCCGAGGCCAGCTCGAAATGATGATATTTCGCGGTCGCCTCGTCGCGCTCGTGCTCGGCGTGCTTGGCCTTCTCGGCGAGCTGCTCGGTGCCTTCGCCGGTCTCGGGCTCGGAGCGGTAGCGTTGCGCGGTCTTGGTCCAGTCGTCGACCTGCTTCTGCACGGCCGCCTTCTGCGCCTCGTCGGTGGTGGCGCCGAGCGTGAGCTTGCCCTGCTCGGATGCGGTCAGCACCACGGTGCGGCGGATGGTCTTGGCCTGGAAGAACGCCCAGAGATTGGCGGACTCGACGTTCTTGCTGATCGCCTCGGTCTGGGCGCCCTTGCCGAGCGTTTCCGAGATCGCCAGAAACAGCGCCAGCACCGCGATCAGGAGCGCGATCTTCTTGTTCGAGCCGGACGCGTGTTCGGCGTGCTCGGCATGCTCCATGCTTTCATGTGCGCTCATGATTCCCCTCCTGTTCGGTTCCCAACGATTGACCGAACCGCGGGCGCCGCGCAAGAGGCACGCGCCCTATGACAGCTTCATGTCAGGCAGCAGCGGCCATTCAGCGCTGGTTCAGTCGCGTCACCGCCGCGGATGCGCGCTGGCATAGACTTCCAGCAGGCGCTCGGAATCGATGCCGGTGTAGATCTGCGTGGTCGAGAGCGAGGAATGGCCGAGCAATTCCTGGATCGCGCGTAAGTCGCCGCCGCGCGAGAGCAGATGTGTGGCGAAGGAATGGCGGAGCGCGTGCGGCGTGGCGCTATCGGGCAGGCCGAGCGCGCCGCGCAGCCGCTCCATCGCGAGCTGGATGATGCGCGGGCTGAGCGGACCGCCGCGCGCGCCGACGAAGATCGGGCCTTCCGCCGGCAGTGGATACGGGCACATCGCGACGTATTCCTGCACGAGCTCCAGCACGTTCTGCAGCACCGGCACCATGCGGGTCTTGTTGCCTTTGCCGGTCACGACCAGCACGTCGCCTTCGCCGGGCCGCGGCACCTCGCGCCGCTTCAGGCCAAGCGCTTCGGAGATGCGCAGGCCCGAGCCATAGAGCAGCGCCATCACCGCGGCATCGCGCGCGAGAATCCAGGTCTCGCGTTCCTCGCCGGCGCGCTCGTCAGCATCGGCAAGACGCTTGGCCGATGCCATCGGCAGCGGCTTCGGCAGGCTCTTGGCGACCTTCGGCGCGCGGATCGCGGACAAGGCGCCGACCTTGCCCTTGCCCTCGCGCTCGAGGAAGCGGCCGAATGAGCGCAGTCCCGCCAGCGCGCGCATCAGTGAACGGCCGGCAATATCGTCGGCGCGGCGCATCGCCATGAAGGCGCGCACATCGGTGGCTTCGAGCGAGGCGAACCGCTCCAGCGTCACGCGCTCGCCCCAATGGCTGCACAGGAAATCCAGGCACTGCCTTAAGTCGCGGCCATAGGCCTCCAGCGTCTTCGGCGACAGCCGCCGCTCGGCGCCGAGATGCGACAGCCAGCGCGTCATCTCCAGCGCGATCGAGGGATCGGCGCTGGCGAGCTCGATTTGTGGGGCGGCTGCTTTGCTCATGCGCTCTGGACGTAATGATTCCGCACAGTATATCGCATCACACCCGTTTACTGTTCGCTAAGGCCGCCCCGCGGCGCTAGCCTCAAGGCCCCAAGGTACCGATTCTCCACCCCATGGATCAGTCGTCGCGCAGCAACGCCGCCCCCGCCAACGCGACCCGCATGGTCGACGTGCTGGTGCCGGTCGCGCTCGACCAGACCTATTCCTACAAGGTCCCGCGCGGGATGGAGCTGAAGGCGGGCGATCTCGTCGGCGTGCCGCTCGGGCCGCGCGAGGTGCTGGCTGTGGTCTGGGCGGAGAACGCCAATCCGGATCCGCGCCTGCACAACCGCCTCAAGGAGGTCAGCGAGAAGATCGAGGTTTCTCCGCTGAAGCCCGAGCTGCGCTCGGTCGTCGACTGGGTCGCCAATTACACGCTGAGCCCGCGCGGCATGGTGCTGCGCATGTGCCTGCGGATGGGCGAGAATCTCGGCCCCGAGCGGGTGCGCCCCGGCGTGCGCCTGGTCGGCGATCCCCCCAGGCGGCTGACGCCGGCACGCCAGCGCGTGATCGAGGTGCTGTCGGACCGGCTGCTGCACGGCAAGTCGGAAGCCGCCAAGGAAGCCGGCGTCTCCGCCGGCGTGATCGACGGCCTCGTCGACGAGGGCACGCTGACGGTCGAGCCGATGCCGCCGGCTCCGCCGCCACCCGCACCCGATCCGGATTTCGGCCGGCCGGATTTCTCGCCGCTGCAGCGTACCGCCGCCGATACGCTGTGCGCGCTCGCGGCCAACGGCACCTTCCACGTCGCGCTGCTCGACGGCGTCACCGGCTCGGGCAAGACCGAGGTCTATTTCGAAGCGGTCGCCGAAGCGATCCGCCGCGGAAAACAATCGCTGATCCTGATGCCGGAGATCGCGCTCACCGGCCAGTTCCTCGACCGGTTCGCGCAGCGCTTTGGCGTGCGCCCCATCGAATGGCACTCCGAGCTGACGCCGCGCACCCGCGCGCGCAATTGGGCGGCGATCTCCGAGGGCACCGCGCCGGTCGTGGTCGGCGCGCGCTCGGCGCTGTTTCTCCCCTACGCCAATCTCGGCCTCATCGTGGTCGATGAAGAGCACGACCAGGCCTACAAGCAGGACGAGGGCGTGCATTATCACGCCCGCGACATGGCGGTGGTGCGCGCGCATATCGCAAAGATTCCGATCGTGCTGGCCTCGGCAACGCCGTCGGTCGAATCCGAGGTCAACGCGCGCAAGAACCGCTATCAGCGCATCGCGCTGCCCTCGCGCTTCGGCGGCCAGCACATGCCGCATATCGAGGCCATCGACCTGCGCCGCGAGCCGCCCGCGCGCGGCCGCTATATCTCGCCGCGCCTGGCCGGCGAGATCAGAAAGGCGATCGAAAAGCGCGAGCAGGCGCTGCTATTCCTCAATCGCCGCGGCTATGCGCCGCTGACGCTGTGCCGCGCCTGCGGCCATCGCTTCGCCTGCACCATCTGCGACGCCTGGCTGGTCGATCACCGTTTCCGCCAGCGCCTGGTCTGCCATCATTGCGGCTTCTCGATGCCGCGGCCGCATCTCTGTCCGAACTGTTCGGCGGAGGAATCGCTGGTCGCGGTTGGCCCCGGCGTCGAGCGCCTGCAGGAAGAAGCCGCTGCGCTGTTCCCCGATGCGCGCACCATGGTGCTGTCGAGCGATCTCATAACCTCGATCGAGACGATGCGCAGCGAGCTTGCCGAGATCGCGGAGGGGCGCGTCGACATCATCATCGGCACGCAGCTCGTCGCCAAGGGCCACAATTTCCCGCGGCTCAATCTGGTCGGCGTCGTCGATGCGGATCTGGGCCTGTCCAATGGCGATCCGCGCGCCGCGGAGCGCACATGGCAATTGCTCAACCAGGTGATCGGCCGCGCCGGCCGCGAGCAGGGCCGCGGCGTCGGCTATCTGCAGACGCACCAGCCCGATCATCCCGTGATGAAGGCGCTGATCGCCTGCGACCGCGAGGCTTTTTACGACAGCGAGATCGACCTGCGCGAACGCACGCTCTATCCGCCGTTCGGCCGGCTCGCGAGCCTGATCATTTCAGCCGGTGACCGCCCGAGCGCGGAAGGCCTCGGCCGCCGTCTCGTCGCGCTCGCGCCGCGCGACGAGCGCGTGGTGGTGCTGGGCCCGGCGGAAGCCCCGCTCGCCGTGATCAAGGGCCGCTACCGTTTCCGCATCCTGGTGAAATCGGCACGCGGCTTTGACCTGTCGGACTATTTGCGCAACTGGCTCGCGGTGTGCCCGAAGCCGAAGGGCAATCAGAAGCTCGAAGTGGACGTCGATCCGCAGAGCTTTTTGTAACGCCCCACCGCTCTCTCCCCGTCATTGCGAGCGAAGCGAAGCAATCCAGAAATCTCTCCGCGGAGGCAGTCTGGATTGCTTCGTCGCTGCGCTCCTCGCAATGACGAAGGCACGAAAAAGCCCGCCGTCCCCCAAGACGGCGGGCTTGTTTTCACCCGCGTTGATCCCGCCGCTCACATGTTCGCGGACGAAGGCGAGATTTGCGCTTTAAGGTGAGGCGCTCTAGCGCGCCGTTAGGAGACGACTTCCGCGGTGACGCGGCCGACACCGGCACCGGTGAGGCCGATGGCACGGGCAGCACCCGTGGAGAGGTCGAGCACGCGGCCGCGGATGAACGGGCCACGGTCATTGATGGTGACGATCACGCTCTGGCCGCCATGGGTGACGCGGAGCTTGGTGCCGAACGGCAGCGAACGGTGCGCCGCGGTCATGGCGTTCTGGTTGAAGCGCGCGCCCGACGCGGTGCGGCTGCCGGACTCGTTGCCGTAATAGGAGGCCATGCCCGAGAAGCTGCGGCCCGTGCCCGAGGACGGCGTCATCGCCGCATTGGCGTTCCGCCATTCGGAGGTCGCGTTGGTGTCAGCCTTGGCGTGATGGTGCCGGTGATGCCGGGATTTGGCGGAAGCCTCGGTGGCGGTTCCGCCAACGATGAGAGTTGCGGCGACGAACGCGATCGCCGTGCGCGGCCGGGTCACAGTGCCCAGCGTCTTCAAAGACAGCATTTAGTGGTCCCTAAGCTAGTATTGCCACATGTGTGGCCAGTGGAGCCCCCGTAGGTTTGTGAGCGGTTTGGCGTTTGATTTCGCAATGAGGCATGAATTGGGCAGTAAATACGTTCAGTGTCATAGTGAAATATCTTGTGACTGGCATCGATATTGCAGCCGATGTTCCGTAATCTTTCTCTTTAACAATTCTTTAACCCAAATATTACTTGCGAATACTGTAGATCGAAGTCGTTGTTCCCGATGTTTAGAATTGTGTAAGTATTCGGAGGCCGAGCCGAGCGGCCGCGAGGTCACGGCTCAGCGATCCGTGTTCATGGCCGCTATGCGCTGAGGGCAGGAACGAATGGGCGGGTCGGCGACGTCAGGCTCACGGCAATTCCGTGGCGCGGCAGGTCGTCATCAAGATCGTCGCCGGAGTGTCGTCGACTGCGACGAACTGGCGACAGAACCTCGTGCCTTTAATTTGGCGTCATGTTGCACGTGCGCGCCTGCTATGTTAGCAAAGCCGCGATTTTAACGGATCCGGCACCTCCCGTGTCGGCCGAAAATCGAAGTCCCGCTTGAATTCCAAGGGCTTGGATCGCTAGGCGCCGCTTTGTGGCGACGGTTTTTCCCTTGCGAATTTGACAGCTAAAAGAGCGCGTCTGTGGCTGCAGAAGATACGTCCGTTTCAGGTGTGTCCGGCCGTTATGCAACGGCCTTGTTTGAACTGGCCCGCGACCAGAAAGTGGTCGACGAGGTCAAAGCCGATCTCGACAAGTTCGAGGGTCTGCTGAACGAAAGCGCTGATCTCAAGCGCCTCGTCCGCAGTCCGGTTTTCGCGGCTGACGCCCAGTCCAAGGCCCTCACGGCCGTGCTGGACAAGGCCGGCATTGCCGGGATCTCCGCCAATTTCCTCAAAGTGCTGACCGCCAACCGCCGCCTGTTCGCGGTGGCCGACGTCATCCGCGCCTATCGCGTCCTCGTCGCCAAGTTCAAGGGCGAGACGACGGCCGATGTCACGGTGGCGGAAGCGCTTTCGGACAAGAATCTCGACGCCCTCAAGGTTGCCCTGAAGTCGGTGACCGGCAAGGACGTCGCGCTCAACGTGAAGATCGATCCCTCGATCATCGGTGGCCTCGTCGTGAAGCTTGGCAGCCGCATGATCGATAGTTCGCTTCGCACCAAACTCAATTCGATCAAGCACGCGATGAAAGAGGCAGGCTGATGGACATCCGCGCCGCGGAAATTTCCGCGATCCTCAAGGACCAGATCAAGAATTTCGGCCAGGAAGCTGAAGTCTCCGAAGTCGGACAGGTGCTGTCCGTCGGTGACGGTATCGCCCGCGTTTATGGTCTGGACAATGTCCAGGCCGGTGAAATGGTCGAGTTTGAGAACGGCACCCGCGGCATGGCGCTGAACCTCGAAACCGACAACGTCGGTGTCGTTATTTTCGGTGCCGACCGCGAGATCAAGGAAGGCCAGACCGTCAAGCGTACCCGCGCCATCGTGGACGCACCGGTCGGCAAGGGCCTGCTCGGCCGCGTCGTCGACGGACTCGGCAACCCGATCGACGGCAAGGGTCCGATCCAGGCCGACAAGCGCATGCGCGTCGACGTCAAGGCGCCCGGCATCATTCCGCGCAAGTCGGTGAACGAGCCGATGGCGACCGGCCTCAAGGCGATCGACGCCCTGATCCCGATCGGCCGCGGCCAGCGCGAGCTGATCATCGGCGACCGTCAGACCGGCAAGACCGCGATCGCGCTCGACACCATCCTGAACCAGAAGCCGCTCAATGCGCAGCCCGACGAGAACATCAAGCTGTACTGCGTCTACGTCGCAGTCGGCCAGAAACGTTCGACCGTCGCGCAGTTCGTGAAGGTTCTGGAAGAGCAGGGCGCGCTCGAATACTCGATCGTCGTCGCCGCCACCGCGTCGGATCCGGCGCCGATGCAGTACATCGCGCCGTTCACCGGCTGCACCATGGGCGAGTACTTCCGCGACAACGGCATGCACGCGGTCATCATCTATGACGATCTGTCCAAGCAGGCCGTCGCCTACCGCCAGATGTCGCTGCTGCTGCGCCGCCCGCCGGGCCGCGAAGCCTATCCCGGCGACGTGTTCTATCTGCACTCCCGCCTGCTCGAGCGCGCGGCGAAGCTGAACAAGGACCAGGGCTCGGGCTCGCTGACGGCGCTCCCGGTCATCGAAACCCAGGCCAACGACGTGTCGGCCTACATCCCGACCAACGTCATCTCGATCACCGACGGTCAGATCTTCCTGGAAACCGACCTGTTCTTCCAGGGCATCCGTCCCGCGGTCAACGTCGGTCTGTCGGTGTCGCGCGTCGGTTCGTCGGCGCAGACCAAGGCCACCAAGAAGGTCGCCGGCAAGATCAAGGGCGAGCTCGCGCAGTACCGCGAAATGGCGGCGTTCGCGCAGTTCGGCTCCGACCTCGACGCCTCGACCCAGCGCCTGCTGAACCGCGGTTCGCGGCTGACCGAGCTCCTGAAGCAGCCGCAGTTCTCGCCGCTGAAGATGGAAGAGCAGGTCTGCGTGATCTGGGCCGGCACCAACGGCTATCTCGACCCGCTTCCGGTCAACAAGGTGCGTGCGTTCGAGGACGGCCTGCTGTCGCTGCTGCGCGGCAAGAACGCCGACATCCTCAACGCGATCCGCGACTCCCGCGACCTCGCCGACGACGTGGCTGCCAAGCTGAAGTCGGTGGTCGAAGGCTTCGCCAAGAGCTTCGCTTAAGCAGAGCTTTCATGGCCGGATCTTCCGGCCATGACCGCTTCGCGAGAGGCAAAACAATATCAAGCATGCCCGGCGCCCGGCCGGGCATTGCGATAGGGACAGGCTAGCGGTCCGACACAGCGTCGAACCGCCGGGGTGAACGAAGAATGGCGTCACTTAAAGACATGCGCGTCCGCATCGCCTCCACCAAGGCGACGCAAAAGATCACCAAGGCCATGCAGATGGTCGCGGCCTCCAAGCTGCGCCGCGCGCAGACCGCCGCGGAAGCTGCACGTCCCTATGCCGACAAGATGAGCGCGGTGATCTCCAACATCGCCAGCGCTGCGGCGGGCTCGCCCGGCGCGCCGGCGCTGCTGGCCGGCACCGGTCGCGATCAGGTTCACCTGCTGCTGGTCTGCACCGGCGAGCGCGGCCTGTCCGGCGCCTTCAACTCCTCGATCGTGCGTCTCGCCCGCGAGCGCGCCCAGGCGCTGATGGCGCAGGGCAAGGAAGTGAAGTTCTTCTGCGTCGGCCGCAAGGGTTACGAGCAGCTCCGCCGCCAGTTCGACAAGCAGATCGTCGAGCATCTCGACCTGCGCAGCGTGCGCCAGCTCGGCTTCGTCAACGCCGAGGACATCGCCAAGAAGGTTCTGGCGCGTTTCGACAACGGCGAGTTCGACGTCTGCACGCTGTTCTACTCGCGCTTCCGCTCGGTGATCGCACAGATCCCGACCGCCCAGCAGATCATTCCGCTGGTGGTCGAGGAGGGCGGTGCCGCCAACACCACGTCTTACGAATACGAGCCGGAAGAGGACGAGATTCTCACCCGTCTTCTGCCGCGCAACCTCGCGGTCCAGATCTTCCGCGCGCTGCTCGAGAACAACGCCTCGTTCTACGGCGCTCAGATGAGCGCGATGGACAACGCGACGCGCAACGCCGGTGAGATGATCCGCAAGCAGACGCTGGTCTACAACCGCACGCGTCAGGCGCAGATCACCAAGGAACTGATCGAAATCATCTCGGGCGCCGAGGCTGTCTGACCAAGACGCTTCAGTACCCGTCAAACGCAACATCCCGGTCAGGCTGACCGAGGTTTAGAAGTTCGGATCGAAGGAGACATTCAATGGCAGCCCAGCTCGGTCGCGTCACCCAGGTCATCGGCGCCGTCGTCGACGTGCAGTTCGAAGGCCACCTGCCGGCCATTCTCAATTCGCTCGAGACCAAGAACGGCGGCAACCGCCTGGTGCTCGAAGTCGCCCAGCATCTCGGTGAATCGACCGTCCGCACCATCGCGATGGACACCACCGAAGGTCTGGTCCGCGGCCAGGAAGTGACCGACACCGGTTCGCCGATCCGCGTTCCCGTCGGTGAAGGCACGCTCGGCCGCATCATCAACGTCATCGGCGAGCCGATCGACGAAGCCGGTCCGGTCAAGTCGGAAGGCCTGCGCGCCATCCACCAGGAAGCGCCGACCTACACCGACCAGTCGACCGAAGCTGAGATTCTCGTCACCGGCATCAAGGTCGTCGATCTTCTTGCTCCGTATGCGAAGGGTGGCAAGATCGGCCTGTTCGGCGGCGCCGGCGTCGGCAAGACCGTGCTGATTCAGGAGCTGATCAACAACGTCGCGAAGGCGCACGGCGGTTACTCGGTGTTCGCCGGCGTCGGCGAGCGTACCCGCGAGGGCAACGACCTCTATCACGAGTTCATCGAGTCCAAGGTCAACGCCGATCCGCACAATCCGGATCCGAGCGTGAAGTCGAAGTGCGCGCTGGTGTTCGGCCAGATGAACGAGCCCCCGGGCGCCCGCGCCCGCGTCGCGCTCACCGGTCTGACCATCGCGGAAGACTTCCGCGACAAGGGCCAGGACGTGCTGTTCTTCGTCGACAACATCTTCCGCTTCACCCAGGCCGGCTCGGAAGTGTCGGCGCTCTTGGGTCGTATTCCTTCGGCGGTGGGTTATCAGCCGACGCTCGCGACCGACATGGGCGCGCTGCAGGAGCGCATCACCACCACGCAGAAGGGCTCGATCACCTCGGTGCAGGCCATCTACGTTCCGGCCGACGACTTGACCGACCCGGCGCCCGCGACCTCGTTCGCGCACTTGGACGCGACCACCACGCTGTCGCGCTCGATCGCTGAAAAGGGCATCTACCCGGCGGTGGACCCGCTCGACTCGACCTCGCGCATGCTCTCCCCGCTGGTCGTCGGCGAGGAGCACTACGCGGTCGCCCGTCAGGTCCAGCAGGTGCTGCAGCGCTACAAGGCGCTTCAGGACATCATCGCCATTCTCGGCATGGACGAGCTCTCGGAAGAGGACAAGCTGACCGTGGCCCGCGCCCGCAAGGTCGAGCGCTTCATGTCGCAGCCGTTCCACGTCGCCGAAATCTTCACCGGTTCGCCGGGCAAGTTCGTTGACCTCGCCGACACCATCAAGGGCTTCAAGGGCCTGGTGGAAGGCAAGTATGACCACCTGCCGGAAGCTGCCTTCTACATGGTCGGCACCATCGAAGAGGCGGTCGAGAAGGGCAAGAAGCTGGCGGCGGAAGCCGCCTAAGGGCGAATGGCGAATAGGGAGTAGCGAATAGACGCGCTGCTCCCACTCGGTTCGCCACTCACTATTCGCTATTCGCTACTCGCAGGTACACCATGGCCACCTTCCACTTCGATCTCGTCTCTCCGGAAAAGCTCGCCTTCTCGGGTGAGGTCGATCAGGTCGATATCCCCGGCTTCGAGGGTGATTTCGGTGTGCTGGCCGGACATGCGCCGGTCGTGGCTGCGATCCGCCCGGGCATCCTCACCATCACCACCGGCGGCAAGCACGAGAAGGTCATCGTGCTCGGCGGCCTCGCCGAAGTCTCCGAAAAGGGCCTGACCGTGCTCGCCGACGTCGCGACGTCGCTGGACGAACTCGACCGCGCCCAGTTCGCCGAGACCATCGCGGAGATGGAAGAGGGCCTGAAGGAGCACGAAGGCGGCGAGCTCGATCAGGCCATCGAGCGGCTCGATCACTTCAAGAGCATCCAGCAGCAGCTCAACTCCACGGCTATGCACTAAGCCCCGGCGCAACCGCTCCGGGGCTCAGGCTCCGAAATTTCTGAACAGGTTCAGCGCTCGTCACGGAAGTGGCGGGCGCTGAAACTTTGTTGCACCGCGCCGGAGATAACGGCATTCTGCGCCGCGGAAGAGGTTCCAGGGCTGGTGCAGATGAAGCGCAAGATCGCGGCGATTTTCGCGGCCGATATTGCCGGCTATTCGAGGCTTGTTGCGGAAGACGAGGAGGAGACGCTGCGGCGTCTGGCCTCCTATCGCGAGGTCATCGACGACTTCATCGCAAAGGCAGGCGGGCGCATCTTCAACACGGCGGGCGATGCCGTGCTGGCGGAATTCCCGAGTGCGGTCGATGCCGTGCGCTGCGCGATCGACATTCAGGAGAGCTTGCGGACCCGCAACATGGCCTATCCGCCGAGCCGGCAGATGTCGTTCCGGATCGGCATCACCATCGGCGACGTGGTCGAGCGCAACGGCGATCTCCTCGGCGACGGCGTCAACATCGCCGCGCGGCTGGAAGGTCTCGCCGAGGTCGGCGGCATCTGCGTCTCCCGCGCGGTGCACGAGCAGGTCGCCAACAAGTTGTCGGTGCAGTTCGCCGATATCGGCGCGCAGGAGGTCAAGAACATCCCGACGCCGGTGCACGCCTACATGGTGGCGATGCGGCGCGAGGACGGCACCTATACCAAGCCGCAGCTGAAGAAGGCGGCCTCCAAGGTCGCCGCCGCCCCGGTGTGGATGTGGCCGCTGGTGGTTGCGGTCGTCTCGGTCGTCGCCATCATTGTCAGCGGCTTCCTCTACAACACCAAGCTCAAGCAGACGGTCACCGCCGCGGTGGCGCCGGTTGCGGCGCCGAGCTCCGTGACTCCGAGCGCCGCGCCGAGCCCGACGCCAATCGCCGCTGCGCCGAGCCCCGCGCCGACCCAGATGGCAAAGGCGGCGATGGCTCCGATGCCTGCCGCGAATGCCGCGATGGCGCCGATGCCGGCGCCCTCACCGTCGCCGCTCACAGGCAAGCTCGTGGCCGACAGCGTGCCCTTCATCAACGAGCGCACCCGCAACTACCTCGCCGGCGACTATTCCGCTTCCGGCGACTACAAGGCCTTCGCGCTCAATGTCGGCGGCTTCACCGGCTCGGCGCTGAGCCAGTCCAGTGAGGAAGCTGCAAAGAATGCGGCGCTCGATCAGTGCCAGAAGCGCGCCGATGCCGCGCAATCGCCGCGGCGCTGCGAGCTCTATGCGGTGGGCAACAACGTCGTCTACACGCACGGCAAGCCGCCGATGCCGCCGTCTCCTTATTTCCGGCATGACGCCATCACCGAGCGGGCCTTCGTGTCCAAGGACTTCCCGATGGTGCGCGATCCCGCGAAAGTGCGGCTGGAGAACATGTTCGTGCCGGCGGCGAAATCGCGCTCGGTCGCGCTCGGACCGGGCGGACAATATTTCATGGTGCTGGGCGCGCTGTCCGCCGAGGATTCGGCGCGGCGCTCGCTGGAATCGTGCGGCGCCATCGCGGGCGTTGCCTGCATGATCGTCGCGGTCGACGACAATTTCGTCGTGCCGATCCCGACGCTGCTCAGGATCACCGGCTTCTTTCATGCGGCGAGCAATGCCTCGATCATCGCCGATGCCCGCGACGAGGTCGTGCGCAAGCTCGGCGATGCCATGGGCTGGAACGCCGTCGCCGTCGGCACCGCCGGCCGCCCCGGCCTCGGCCTGAAGGCCGCCGACGAGCAGACCGCGGTTAACGGTGCGCTCGCCGACTGCGCCAAGCACGACAGCGATTGCCACGTGATCGCGATCGGCCCGTTCACGGTGGGACCGATCAACTAGCGTCCTTGTTGGTTGAGACTCCACTCGCGCGCCGACAGAGGCGCGTTCCCTCCCCCCTTGCGGGGGAGGGCTAGGGAGAGGGGTAGCCCAGCAAAAGGTATCGCTTGTAGCTGACGTACTGCTGCAGGCGCGCGTCAGATAGAATCCCCGTGTGGACCCCTCTCCCTGCCCCTCCCCCGCAAGGGGGGAGGGAATGAGAGACTGGTGCCTCACTCACCCGCAAATCATCGCCAAAATTCTCTAATCATTTCAATCCCATCTCTACTGTGCATGGGGTTGTTTTCGCAGTTTCAGTTTCCGAACGCCGCAAACTCTCGCGCCACCGCGCGGTAGACCTCGCGGCGGAACGGCACGACGAGGTCGGCGACGCGGTCGAGGCGTTCCCAGCGCCAGGCGTCGAACTCCGCCGGTTGGTCGTTGCGCGGCGTCAGCGGATCGATCTCGTCGTCCTTGCCGGTGAAGCGCAGCGCGAACCATTTTTGCCGCTGGCCACGGAATTTCGCGAGGCGATGCGTCTGTGGTCCGTCATAGGGCGGGAATTCGTAGGTGAGCCAGTCGGTCTCGCCGAGGAAGCTCGCGCTGACGACGCTGGTCTCTTCCCAGAGTTCGCGCATCGCCGCATCGCGCAGGTTCTCGCCCTCATCGACCCCGCCCTGCGGCATCTGCCAGTCGAGGCCCGGCAGGATGATCTCGGGGCCGTCGCCCTTGAAGCGGTGGCCGATCAGCACCCGGCCTTCGGCATTGAAGAGGGCGATCCCGACATTGGGACGGTAGGGCTTTTCGTTCGTCACGCGTGGATCTCTCATTGTCAGTCCGGCGATGCCTTAGCACCAAAGCCGGGATGACAATTTGATTTAGTCATCGGCGAGCGCGGAAAATTCCTTCACCACGCGCTCATAGACCGGGCGCTTGAACGGGATGATCAGCTCGGGAAGATTCTTCATCGGTTCCCAGCGCCAGCTGACGAATTCGGCCTTGTGGCCGCCGCCGCCCGGCGTCTCGACGTTGATCTCGCTGTCCTTGCCGGTGAAGCGCACCGCGAACCATTTCTGGCGCTGGCCGCGATAGCGGCCCTTCCAGGCGCGGCCGGCGACCGTGCGCGGGATGTCGTAGATCAGCCAGTCCGGGACCTCGCCGAGCCGCTCGACCGAGCGTACGCTGGTCTCCTCATAGAGCTCGCGCTTGGCGGCGGCCCAGGTGTCCTCACCGGGATCGACGCCGCCCTGCGGCATCTGCCAGACATGGCCGTCGTCGACTTGCTCGATGCCGCCGGCGCGGCGGCCGATGAACACCAGGCCCTTCGGGTTGATCAGCATCACGCCGACACAGGTCCGGTAGGGCAGATCCTCATAACGCGCCATTCCGCCAGACCTCTCGCGTGCTCCGGGCAGGCTCGGCCCCGCCGGACCCGTGCCATACCAATCCGTTGATTTAGCTGGATTTTGATTTCAGCATCGCGGTTGTCAATGGCACCAAAAGAATACCCCGGTCGCCCAATGTCTTGGTCCAGGCGCCGATGCGCTCGATCGAGACGGGCAGGGCCGAGGCGGTGCCGACGGCGACGCCGCGCTCACGGGCCGCCGATTCCAGCTTGTTCAGCGCGCGGTCGATCTCGGTCGGGGTCGGAACCACGTCGATCGCGATGTCGCCCTTGCCGAACGGCATGGCCGCGCTGGCAGCCGCCTGCGGCGCGATGCTGCGGGGCGAAGAGCCGTCGTCGAAGAAGCCGAGGCCGCGCTTGGCCGCCTCGCGGATGATCGGCTGCATCGCCGGCTCGGTCGCGACGAAGCGGGCACCCATGAAATTGGTGAGGCCGGCATAGCCCTGCATCCGGCTCAGGTGCCAATACAGGCGGTCCATGTTCTGGTCGGGGCTGAGCGAGGTCAGCAGCGTCTGAGGACCCGGATCGTTGTCCGGGAAGTCGTAGGGCTCCATCGGGATCTGGAGGAAGATCTCGTGGCGCTGCGCGCGCGCCCGCTCGGCGAGCTTGCCGGGGTCGGCGCCGTAAGGTGTGAAGGCCAGCGTCACCGCCGGCGGCAGCTTCATGATCGCGTCGGTGGTTTTCGCCGCGCCGACGCCGAGCCCGCCGATCACGATGGCGACGACAGGCATCTTGCCGGCCTTGGCGCGGTCGGCATCCGCCGCATAGACGTTGAACGGCTTCAGGTCCCCGGCGACCACCGGGATCATGCCGTAGCGCGATTTCTCCAGCAGTTTTGGATCGATCCCGGCCATCACGGGCGGCGGGGCGGACGCCGCCGCCGCCTCGCCCGCCGCATCGCCGGCGCCGATCACCACGTCGTGGCGCGCGCCGGTGGAGCCGTCGATCATGGTGACGGTCTTCTGGTCGCCGGCCTGCTTCGGCGCGTCCCTGGTCTCGTGCTTGCTCTCTTGCTTGGCGTCCTGGCCATGGCCGGAGGCCGCCGGCTTCTCGTCGATCGCCTTGTCGGTGTTTTTGGAGTCGCGGATCGCGATCCGCGACATCGGCTCGCCGCCCAGCGGATCCTTGTTGAAGATGGCAAAGCCGGCAAAGGTAGCCAGGAACAGGCCGAGCATGACGGCGAGCAGTTGCATGGCCGTGAACGGCAGCCGCAGCCGGCGTTTGCGCCGCAGCTTATCCTGTCCGAGCGGGGTGCTCAGATCATCGGCCGTTTCAGTCATGCGCGATCCCGAATCACTCGTGCCGACGATACCACGCCAAGGTCAAGCGACGGCAGGCCGGGAGAGGCCGGGGATGTCGGGGGTCCCAAGCAAAAAGGGCGGCTCGATGAGCCGCCCTTTTCGTTCAACCGCGCGATGCGCCGACTTAGTTCGCCGCTTTGGGCTTGTCGGTCGTGGCCTTGTTGTCGCTGCCCGGCGTCGGCGCTGCGGAGGCGCTGTTCTTGATGCCGTGGAGCAGATCGTCGGCGAGCTTGAGCGCCTTGTCGTCCTTGGCATCCGGCGGAACGTAGGACTGCGAGCCGGTCTTCTCGTCGCCGTCGTTCTTGAGATGGCCGCGCAGCGAAGCTTCGCCCTTGGTGTCGGTGCGCGACTTCAGCTCGTCCGGCACGTCCTGCAGCACTTCGATGTCGGGCACGATGCCCTTGGCCTGGATCGACTTGCCCGACGGCGTGTAGTAGCGCGCCGTGGTCAGGCGCAGCGCGCCGTTGCCCGAGCCGAGCGGAATGATGGTCTGCACCGAGCCCTTGCCGAACGAGCGCGTGCCGACGATGGTCGCGCGCTTGTGGTCCTGCAGCGCGCCGGCGACGATTTCCGACGCCGAGGCCGAACCGCCATTGACCAGCACGATGACCGGCTTGCCCTTGGTGAGGTCGCCCGCATGCGCGGTGCGGCGCTGGGTCTCCTCGGCATTGCGGCCGCGGGTCGAGACGATCTCACCCTTCTCCAGGAACGAGTCGGAGACGGTGACCGCTTCCTCGAGCAGGCCGCCCGGGTTGTTGCGGAGGTCGATGATGTAGCCCTTCAGCTTGTCGCCGATCTGGTTCGAGAGGTTGGCGACTTCGCGCTTCAGGCCTTCGGTGGTCTGCTCGTTGAAGGTGGTGATGCGGATATAGGCGATGTCGTCGGCCTCAATGCGGGCGCGCACCGAGCGGACGCGGATGTTGTCGCGCACCAGCGTGACGTCGAGCGGATTGTCCTGGCCCTTGCGGATGATCTTGAGCTTGATCTTGGTGTTGACCGGGCCGCGCATCTTCTCGACCGCCTGGTTCAGGGTCAGGCCCTGCACCGCCTCGTCGTCGAGATTGGTGATGATGTCGTTGGCCATGATGCCGGCGCGCGAGGCCGGGGTGTCGTCGATCGGCGAGACCACCTTGATCAGGCCGTCTTCCATCGTGACCTCGATGCCGAGGCCGCCGAACTCACCGCGGGTCTGCACCTGCATGTCGCGGAAGCTCTTCGCGTCCATGTAGCTCGAATGCGGATCGAGGCCGGTGAGCATGCCGCTGATGGCGGATTCGATCAGCTTGGTGTCGTCGGGCTTCTCGACATAGTCCGAGCGCACGCGCTCGAAGACGTCGCCGAACAGGTTGAGCTGGCGATAGGTGTCCGCGGTCGCGGCCCGCGCGCTGGAGCCCATGAAGACCGCGCGCGGCTGGGTCACGAACAGCGTCAGCGCCGCACCGGTGGCCGCGCTGAGGAGGATAACTGAAGTCTTGCGCATCATCCGCGAACCTTCTCGCCTTCATTTGCGGCCCACCATGGGCCTGGATCGATTGGAGTGCCGTCTTTGCGGAACTCGACATACAGCACAGGTTGACTCGCGTTCGTGGCGAGAATGGAGGCGACTTGAGAGGTCGACCCCATGGTCGCGACCGGCTCCCCCGTGAGAACAAACTGACCGATGTTGACCGAAATGCGCTCCATCCCGGCGATCAGGACATGATACCCGCCACCGGCGTTGAGGATCAAGAGTTGTCCATAGCTGCGGAATGGCCCGGAATAGACCACCCAGCCGTCACACGGCGTGGTGACCTGCGCGCCTGGCTTGCTGGCCAGCGAAATGCCCTTCTGGACCCCGCCGATCCCGTCGGAACCGCCAAAGTCCCTGATCTTGTTACCGTTAACCGGAAGCGGCAGGAGGCCCTTGGCCGAGGCGAAGGCGATCGCCGGGGTGGTCCGGGACCGGTCCTTGAAAACGGCGGGCCCCGGCTTGACGTTGGCGGCCGCCTTGGCCTCGGCCTGCCTGGCGGCCTCGGCCGCCTTCTCGGCGGCCTTGGCGGCGCTTTGCAGGTCCTGCTCCATCTTGGTGATCAGGCCCTGGAGATCGCCGACCTGCTTTGACAGCGTGATGGCGCGCGCGTTCTCGGCGTCGAGATCCTTTTCGCGCGCGGACTGCTGGCGCTGCCGCTCCTCAACGAGGGCGGTGAGGCGGGTCTGGTCGCTCCGGACCTTGTCGCGGTCGGTGGCGAGCTGGTCGCGTTCGGTGGCGATGTTCTTGCGCAAGGAAACGAGCTCGCCGAGCTCGCTGGCGATCTTCTCGGCGCGGCCGCGCAATTCCGGCACCACGGCGCCCAGCAGCATCGCGGTGCGCAAGGATTGCAGCGCATCTTCGGGACGCACCAGCAGCGCTGGCGGCGTGCGCCGGCCGGCGCGCTGCAAGGCCGCCAGCACCTCGACGATGTCGGCGCGGCGCGAATCGAGCGAGGAGCGCATCTGCTGCTCGCGGCCGTTCAGCGTCTTCAGCCGCGTTTCGGCTTCGTCGATCTTGGTCTCGACGGTGCGCACATTGGCGGCGGTGTCGATCAACTGCTGATTGAGCTGGGTGCGGTCCTGGCCGAGCGAGGTGATCTCGGCCTTGAGCTTGGCCTGGGCTTCTTCCGCGCTCTTCTTGCTCGCGCGTGCGGCTTCCAGCTCCTGCTCGCGCTGCTTGATCGCGTCGGGCGAAATCGCCGCCGTCTGCGGCGCAGGTGCAGCTGTCTGACCTTGCGTCTGAGCTTGCGCGAGGCTTGCGCCCGTGAGGCCAGCGATCAGCAGCAGGTTGAGGACAGGCGCTCGCATCGCTTTTCAGCAAAGGTGCTCGTTGTGGCGCGCATCACGCGCGGTGATAGGGGTGGCCCGCCAGAATCGTGGCGGCCCGATACAGCTGTTCCAGAAGCATGACGCGGACCATTTGATGCGGCCAGGTCGCAGAGCCGAACGCGATCGCGAGCTTGGCCTTACGGCGCAATTCGGGCGAAAGTCCGTCCGCCCCTCCGATCACGAAGATAGTATGTCCGGCGCCCTCGTCGCGCCAGCGTCCGAGATGCCGTGCGAATACGGTGGAGGCGAGATTCTGGCCGCGCTCGTCCATCGCCACCAGGATCGACTTGTCCGGAATGTGCGCGGAGATCGCCGCGGCCTCTTCGGTCATCCGCGTCGCGGCGTCGCGCGCGCGGCTCTCGGGGATTTCGTGGATCGAGAGCTCGCGGAATCCGAGCTTGCGGCCGACCTCGTCGAACCGCTCGAAATAGCGGTCGGCAAGCTCCCGTTCGGGGCCCTGCTTCAGCCGGCCCACCGCAATGACAGCAACGCGCATGATGTTTTCAGGGTCGCGTTTTCAAGGCCGCGCGCAGCCCGCGCGCGCACGACGCTAACATGCGCGTCAGCCGATTCGAAATCGGCTCAGTGAGCCTAGATCGCCTTCGCCGCCCCTGGGCCCTGCGTGTACAACCGCTCGAGGTTGTAGAACTCACGGACCTCGGGTCGGAACACGTGCACGATCACATCGCCGGAATCGATCAGCACCCAGTCGCAATTGGGCAAGCCCTCGACGTGGATGCTCTTGATGCCGTTTTCCTTGAGGCCCTTGGCGACGTTCTCCGCGATCGCACCGACGTGCCGGTTCACCCGGCCGGTGGTGACGATCATGTAGTCGGAGTAAGCCGATTTGCCGCGAAGGTCGATGGTGACCGTCTCTTCCGCCTTCATATCCTCGAGGCGGGAGAGGATCAGGCTCAGCGTCTTGTCGGCGTCGGGTTGCGCCTGCAAGGCCGCAGCTTTGGTCGATGTTTTACGCGCCGGTTTTGCCTTGGGTAAAACAGTCTTGGACAATACAGATGTGGTCAGGGACCATTCCTTTCACTGTATCGCGAACGCCGAATCCTGCGCTCACTGGCTACACTACATCATGTGGGGTTAAGGGTTTCAATATGCCAGAGCGCCCGGAGCCCCCACGGCCTCCGCACAGTCTGTCTCACTTCGTACCTTTCCAGCTCCCGTCCGGGTTCCGGAGGCGGGTCGAGGACAGGTTCAGCTTCAATCCGGTCAGAAAGACCCAGGCCGGCGCCGGCTGATCCGCAAGCAATGCTGCCTTGTTCTCGGGCAGGCGGTAACGGGCGAGCGCGTTGGCGGCGGGCGAGGCGAGGGCGCGAAAACTCTGCGGCGGGCGGTCGATCACCGCAATCGGCACCTGGCCGGCAATCCGCCGCCAGTCCTGCCAACGATGGAATTGAGCGAGGTTGTCGGCGCCCATAATCCAGACAAAGCGCAGGCCGGAGAACCGGCGGCGCAAGGTGTTGATCGTGTCGATAGTATACCGGGTACGAATGACGGATTCGAGACAGCTCACCTCGATCCGGGGATCGTCGGCGACGTCGCGCGCGGCCTGCATGCGCTTGCCGAGCTCGTGCAGATTGCCGTTCTCCTTGAGCGGATTGCCGGGGGTCACCAGCCACCAGACGCGATCGAGTTGCAATCGCGTCAGCGCGAACCGGCTGATCGCGCGATGGGCCTGGTGCGGCGGATTGAACGAGCCGCCGAGCAGACCGATGCGCATCCCTTCGGTATGGGGTGGGACCGCTTGCGCCACGAAGCGCGGCACGACGAAGTTGTTGCTCAATGCCCCGCGCCTTGCGACGTTACTTACGGCCGCGTCTGCCCTGTGCCGTGAACGCGATACTTGAAGCTCGTCAACTGTTCGGCGCCGACCGGGCCGCGGGCGTGGAAACGGCCGGTGGCGATGCCGATCTCGGCACCGAAACCGAACTCGCCGCCATCGGCGAACTGCGTCGAGGCGTTGTGCAGCACGATCGCGGAATCGACCTCGCTCAAGAACTTCTTCGCCGCAGCCTCATCCGCGCTTACGATCGCATCGGTGTGATGCGAGCCGTGGGTCTGGATGTGTGCGATCGCGCCGTCGACGCCATCCACCACCTTCGCCGCGATGATCGCGTCGAGATATTCGGTGTTCCAATCGTCTTCGCTGGCAGGCTTTACGCGCGCATCCGTCTTCTGCACGGCGTCGTCGCCGCGCACTTCGCAGCCGGCCTCGATCAGCATCTCGACCAGCGGCTTCAGGTTTTTCGCAGCAGCCGCGCGATCGACCAGCAGCGTCTCGGCGGCGCCGCAGACGCCGGTGCGGCGCATCTTGGCGTTCAGCACGATCGACTTCGCCATGGCGAGGTCGGCGCTGCCATCGATGTAGACGTGGTTGACACCTTCGAGATGCGCGAACACGGGCACGCGCGCTTCCTGTTCGACGCGTGCGACGAGGCTCTTGCCCCCGCGCGGCACGATCACGTCGACGGCGCCATTGAGGCCCGACAGCATCATGCCGACGGCCGCGCGGTCGCGCGTCGGCACCAGCGTGATCGCGGCTTCGGGCAGGCCGGCTTCGCGCAGGCCCTGCACCAGGTATTCATGGATCGCGCGACACGAGCGAAAACTGTCGGAGCCGCCGCGCAGGATCACGGCATTGCCCGACTTCAGGCAAAGCACGCCGGCATCGGCTGCGACATTGGGCCGGCTCTCAAAGATCACGCCGACGACGCCGAGCGGCACGCGCACGCGCTCGATGGTCATGCCGTTCGGCCGCTGCCAGCTCTCGGTGACGACACCGATCGGATCGGCAATGCCGCGCACGATGCCGATGCCTTCGGCCATGCTCTCGACCCGCGCCGGCGTCAGCGTCAGGCGGTCGATGAAGGAGGCGATCATGTTGCTGGACGCGCGGGCCTCGGCGACATCCTCGGCATTGGCGGCGAGGATCGCCGCGGCGTTGGCGCGGATCGCGCGCTCCATGGCTTCCAGCGCCCGGTTCTTCTGCTCCGGCGGCGCCAGCGCCAGCACGCGCGCCGCAGCGCGGGCACGGGTGGCGAGATCGGACATCAGCGCCTGGAGATCGGCATTTCCGTCTACGGCTTTGAGGGGGGCGGCCATGGGGTCAAAACCTTCTGCTAAGGCGGTGTCCTAGCACGGAAATCCCGCGTCTGCGAAGGGTCGGGAGGGTATGGCAGGTACTCCGGGCTGCGACCCGGCTGGGTCAGTGGCCCAGCAAAAAAGGACCGGAGCGGCCCTTACCCGCCCATCACCAGATCGTCGCGGTGGATCATCTCCGACCGCCCGCTGATGCCGAGAATGGCCATCACGTCGGGGGAGGAGCGGCCCTTGATGCGTTCGGCGTCGTCGGCGTCGTAGGCGATCAGGCCGCGGCCGACTTCGCTGGTGTCGGGACCGCGGACGATGACGGCATCGCCGCGGGCGAACTGGCCCTCGACCTTGATCACGCCGGCCGGCAGCAGGCTGGCGCCGGCGCGCAGCGCCGCGACTGCGCCGGCGTCGATGGTCAGCGTGCCCTTCGGCTCCAGCGAGCCGGCGATCCAGCGCTTGCGCGAGGTGATGGGATTGGCCGGCGTCAGGAACCAGGTGCAGCGGCCGCCATCGGCGATCGCCTGCAGGGGATGCTCGATCTTGCCGGAGGCGATCAGCATATGCGTGCCGCCCGTCGTGGCGATCTTGGCCGCCTCGACCTTGGTGCGCATGCCGCCGCGCGACAGCTCGGACTCGGCATCGCCCGCCACCGCCTCGATCTCGGAGGAGATGCTGTCGACGACGGGAATCAGCTTGGCGTTCGGATTGTTCTTCGGCGGAGCATCGTAGAGCCCGTCGATGTCGGACAGCAGCACCAGCAAATCGGCGCTCGCCATGGTGGCGACGCGCGCGGCGAGGCGATCATTGTCGCCATAGCGGATCTCGGTGGTGGCGACCGTGTCGTTCTCGTTGATCACGGGGATCGCGCGCCACTCCAGCAGCTTGCCGATGGTGGAGCGGGCGTTGAGATAGCGGCGGCGCTCCTCGGTGTCCTGCAGCGTGACCAGGATCTGGCCGGCGTCGATGCCATGCGCGCCTAGCACTTCCGACCAGATCCGCGCCAGCGCGATCTGGCCCACGGCGGCTGCGGCCTGGCTCTCTTCCAGCTTCAGCGGGCCGCGCGGCAATTTGAGCCGGCTGCGGCCGAGCGCGATCGAGCCGGAGGAGACCACGAGGACGTCGCGCCCTTCCTTGTGCAGCTTGGCCATGTCGTCGGCGAGCGCAGCCAGCCACGAGGCCCGCACCTCGCCCCTGTCGGAATCGACCAGCAGCGCGGAGCCGACCTTGACGACGATACGGCGGAATTGACTGAGTTCGGGGCTGGCCATGTGTGTCTGTCTTGGCGCGTACGACGAAATGCTCTGCATTGGAGACGGCGGAGCGAAGGGCGGCGCCGGTTGAGGCCTGCTTTTGCAGCAGGACGATGGCCGGCGCAAGGCGGGGGAAATAGTAAACGGCGAAGGTCGGCCTTGTCTTAAACGCCGGCCCGGCTCTAATGCCGCCAGCCAATAATGGGCTGAAAGAGGACGCGAATGGATCGCCGCAAATTCATGGCCGGATGTCTCGGTCTGCCGCTGCTGGCGCAGGCGGGTGAGGTGCAAGCGCAGGCCGGGCTAACCAAAGTCATCTTCCCGTTCGCGGCGGGGGCCGGCGGCGACACGCTGTGCCGGCTGATCGCGCAGGAGATGGCGCCGGTGCTGCAACGGACCATCGTGGTCGAGAACCGCACCGGCGGCGACGGCCTGATCGGCATCAAAGCGGTCAAGGGCGGCAGCCCCGACGGCAGCATGGTGCTGGTGACGACCGGGCCCACCATGTATCTGCTGCCGATGGTTGAGACGACACCGAGCTTCGACACCGCGAAGGATTTCATGCCGGTGTCGCTGCTGGCGCGGTTCGAATTCGCGCTGGTGATCGGCCCGGGGATCGATGCCGCGGATTTCAAGGGCTTCGTCGCCTGGCTCAAGGCGCATCCGGACAAGACGTCGTTCGGTGTGCCGAGCAACGGCACCATTCCGCATTTCATGGGCTCCAAGCTCGAGAAGGATCTCGGCATTCCCCTGACCCGTGTGCCCTATCGCGGCAGTGCGCCGATCCTCAACGACCTCGTCGGCGGCCACATTTCTTTTGGGATCACCACGTTGGCCGACGCGCTGCCGCAGCATCGCGCCAAGGGCGTGAAGATCATCGCTGTGTCGAGCACGGAGCGTTCGCCGTTTGCGCCCGATGTCCCGACACTGAAGGAGAGCGGCATCGATCTGGTCGCGGACGCCTGGTACGGCATGTGGCTTCCCGCCGGCAGCCCGCCGGAGTTTGCGAGCAAGCTCGGCGCGGCGGCCAGCGCGGCGCTGGCCAAGCCCGAGGTAAAGGAGAAGCTCACAGCGATTGGCCTAATCCCAGTCGGCAGCACGGCGGATGGGCTGTCGAAGGAGCTGGCCGCGAACACGGCGTTCTGGCAGCCGATCGTGAAGGCGACGGGATACAAGATCGAGAATTGAGTCTCTCCTCCCGTCATTGCGAGGAGCCCTTGCGACGAAGCAATCCAGAGTCCCTCCGGGGAGAGATTCTGGATTGCTTCGCTACGCTCGCAATGACGGCGCGGGCGGATGTTCGATCGCATCAATGATGCGCACGCCCGCAGAGCGCTCCTCTCCGCACGCGGGGAGAGGCGAAGAACAACTCACATCTTCGCGCGCTGCGCTATCCCGTCCTTGATCGCGGCGAGTTCTTTCTCGTCCCAGATGCCGATCAACACGCCGCCCTTCACCTGGAGCTGGTTGTCGGCATAGGCCGCGATCTTCTCGCGCGGCGTGGTGATGTGGTCGTTCGGATGCAGGGCCCAGTCGAACAGCTCGGCCTGCAACCGCGCGATGATGCCGGCGCATTCCGGATCTTCGCCGCGATCGACGTATTCATCGGGATCGGTTTCGAGATCGTACAGCATCGGGCGGAAGCCGGAGGCGTGGATGTATTTCCAGCGGCCGTCGAACACCATGAACAGGCGGCAGCGCTCGATCGGCTGGTTCAGCTTCAGCCGCACATCCTGCATCGCGTAGTCATATTCGGAGAACGCCACCTTGCGCCAATCGCCCGGCGTCGGGCCGCGCAGCAACGGCAGCAGCGAGCGACCCTCAAGAATGTGGCCCGCCACCTTGCCGCCGAAATAATCGACGAAGGTCGGCGCGAGATCGATGCCTTCCACCAGCGCGTCGCTGCGCGTGCCGCGCGTGGCGTCGGCTTCCTTCGAAGGGTCGATGATGATCAGCGGAATTTTCGCCGACTGCTCGTGGAATAGATCTTTCTCGCCCATCCAGTGATCGCCGAGATAATCGCCATGATCGGAGGTGAACACGATCATGGTGGTTTCCAGGAGGCCGCGTTCCTCCAGGAATTTCATCAGCACGCCCATCTGGTCGTCGATCTGGGTGATCAGGCCCATATAGGTCGGGATCACCTTCTCGCGGGCCTCGTCGCGCGCCATGTTGCGGGAGTAGCGCATGTCCATATAGGCGCCGAACACCGGATGCGGGCTCGAGCGCTCGCGCTCGGAGCGGATCACCGGGATCATGTCGTCGGTCGAATACATGCTGGCGTAGGGCTCGGGCGCGATGTAGGGCCAGTGCGGCTTGATGTAGGACAGATGCAGGCACCACGGCCGCCCATCGGTCTCGGCCTCGCTGATGAAATCCATCGCGCGGCGCGTCATATAGGGCGTCTCGGAATGCTCGTCCGGCACGCGCGCGGCCTTGTCGGCGTGCACCAGCAGCCAGCCGTTCTGCAAGCTGCCGTCTTCCGCTGCACCTGAATTGGCCCAATGCTCCCAGGGATTGGTCGCGTCAAAACCTTGCTGGCGCAGATACTCGTCGTATTTCGGGCGCGGCCGTCCGGTCGGGTGCAGGCCGTCGTCGCGCTCATAGGGCTCAAAGCCGCACTCAGCGACATGCACGCCGATCATCGATTCCGGCGGGATGCCGAGCGCCTTCATGCCTTCGAGATCAGGCGCCATGTGGGTCTTGCCGACCAGCACGTTGCGCACGCCGATCTTCTTGAGGTGATCGCCCAGCGTGGGCTCGCCGACGCGCAGCGGCCAGCCGTTCCAGTGCGAGCCGTGCGAGCGCATGTAGCGGCCGGTATAGAAGGACATCCGCGACGGGCCGCAGATCGGCGACTGCACGTAGGCCTTCGAGAACAGCACGCCACGCCTCGCCATGGCGTCGATGTTGGGCGTCTTCAGCGTGGGATGGCCGGTGCAGCCGAGATAATCATAGCGAAGCTGGTCGCACATGATCCAGAGAACGTTCTTCGCGCGCGGCATGCCTCGCCCCTGCATTTTCTTGATTGTTCGATGCTGCGCTATCGCGCCGGCGAAGACAAGCGGGTCAGTCCTAGACTGACCACGGCTCCGCTTCGGCCGCGCTCTTGGCCTTGGCCGACACCGGGGCTTCGCCGATCACCTCGACGAGCGCGCGCAAGGCTTCCTTGACGCCGTCGCCGGTCACGCCCGAGAGCAGCAGCGGTGTCTTCTTCGCCGCGCGCTTCAGTCGGTCCTTCTGCTTCTTCAATTCGTCCGGCTCGACCGCGTCGATCTTGTTCAGCGCGACGATCTCGATCTTGTCGGTCAGCAGCCCGCCATAGGCATCGAGCTCCTTGCGCACCGTCTTGTAGGCCTTGCCGGCGTGCTCGCAGGTGGCGTCGATCAGATGCAAGAGCACGCGGCAGCGCTCGACATGGCCGAGGAAGCGGTCGCCGAGGCCGGTGCCTTCATGCGCGCCCTCGATCAGGCCGGGAATGTCGGCCAGCACGAATTCGCGGCCGTCGGCGTTCACGACACCGAGCTGCGGATGCAGCGTGGTGAAGGGATAGTCGGCAATCTTCGGCCGCGCCGCGCTGACCTTGGACAGGAAGGTCGACTTGCCGGCATTGGGCATGCCGACGAGGCCGGCATCCGCGATCAGCTTCAGCCGCAGCCAGATCCAGCGCTCCTCGCCGGGCTGGCCGGGATTGGCGTTGCGCGGCGCGCGGTTGGTCGAGGATTTGAAATGGGCGTTGCCGAAGCCGCCATTGCCGCCCTCGGCCAGCACGAACTTTTCGCCGACATTGGTGAAGTCGTGGATCAGCGTCTCGCGGTCTTCGTCAAAGATCTGCGTGCCGACGGGGACCTTCAGCACGATGTTCTTGCCGTTCGCGCCGTGGCGGTCCGAGCCCATGCCGTTCTCGCCCTTCTGGGCCTTGAAGTGCTGCTGGTAGCGGTAGTCGATCAGCGTGTTGAGGCCATCGGCGACCTCGATGATCACGTTGCCGCCGCGGCCGCCATTGCCGCCGGACGGACCACCGAACTCGATGAACTTCTCGCGGCGGAACGCCACGCAGCCGTTCCCGCCGTCACCGGAGCGGATATAGACCTTTGCTTCGTCGAGGAATTTCATGGGCCATAGGTAGGCCAGCCGGGCACGCGCGGCAACCCGGACTTACCCGCAAATCGGCCGAAAACCGGCGAATTTCGCCCCTTGCTTAACCAACCGGTCGCCTCCGGATCAGGAATTTCTGCGTGCCCTCCACCACCAGCTCCTTGCGTTGGTTGAACACGGTGCTTTTGAGCGTCACCGCACCGGTGGTGCGGCCCGGCACCAGCTCGGTGACCTCGAGCGCGGGATAGATCGTGTCGTCGGCGTAGACAGGTCTGAGGAACCGGCTCGACTGCTCGAGGAAGCCGACCAGGGATTCCTCGACCATGAAGGGAAACAGGCCCGCACCGGGCGCGGTGTGGATCAAGGTCTGGAAGCCGTGCGCGAGCAAATGCGGCATGCCGCGGCTGCGGCAATATTCCACATCGTAATGCACCGGGTGGGTATCGCCGCTCGCGGTCTGGAAGGCCGCGAACACGGCCGTGGTCTGGGTGCGGCTCGGCAGCACGAAGCGTTCGCCGACCACGAAATCCTCAAACCAGCGTTGCGCGGTGATCATGCGGTGCTGGGCCGGGTCGAAGTCGGTCATGTCTTAGCTCTTTCTTGGCTCTCTGCTCGTGGTCGGCCTATCGCTACCGCGCCGCGAAGAGTGCGACAATCCGCTCAATTCGGCTTGCGTGGGCTTGTCGCGGCGGCTCACGTCATTAAAACGACCGCAAGCGAGTCTAGTCGCTGATTTTTTCCGCGCTCTCTCCGCCCGTCATTGCGAGCGCAGCGAAGCAATCCAGACCGTCTCCACGGAAGCAGTCTGGATTGCTTCGTCGCAAGAGCTCCTCGCTATGACGATCTCTCACAGCCCGACTTGTTCGATGCCCTTCTTCAAAAACCTTTCCGCCTATGACGAGCGCTCGGCGCGGCTGGCCGGCATCGCCCTCATGGTGCTGTCGATCTTCATGTTCTCGTTCGGCGACGCCATGGGCAAGTTTCTGGTCGGGACGTATTCGGTGGGGCAGCTCCTGTTCCTGCGCGCCTGCGCGGCGCTGCTGCTGCTGGCGCCGATGATCTGGAAGAAGCGTCACCAGTTCCTGCATCTGGAGCGGCCGCGTTTGCAGCTGTTCCGCGTCGTGCTGTCGACGCTGGAGGTGGCCGCCTTCTTCCTCGCCACCGTCTATCTGCCGCTTGCCGACGTCATTACCTACTACCTCGCCGGTCCGATCTTCGTCACCGCGATGTCGGCGATCTTCCTGGGCGAGAAGGTCGGTTGGCGGCGCTGGACCGCGATTCTGATCGGCTTCTGCGGCGTCTTGATCGCACTGCGGCCGTCGGCGCAGACGGTCAGCTTGCCGGCGCTGATCGCGCTCGGAGGCAGCTTGTCGTTCGCGACGTTGATGCTGATCACGCGCAGCCTGCGCAAGACGCCCGATATCGTGATGGCGTCCTCGCAATTCATCGGCACGTTTTCGCTGGGCGCGGTGCTGTCGGCATTCCACTGGGTGCCGCCCACACCGGGCAGCCTCGTGTTCTTCGCGCTGGCGGGGCTTATTTCGGTGACCGCGCTGTTCTGCGTCAACCGCTCGCTCAAGCTCGCGCCGGCCAGTGTCGTGGTGCCGTATCAATATTCGATGATCGTCTGGGCCGTGATCTTCGGCTTCGTCGTGTTCGGCGATGTGCCGTCGATCGCCACCATCGTCGGCGCCGCGATCATCATCGGCGCCGGGTTCTACATCTATTTGCGCGAGCGCGATCTCGGCCGCCCGAATGCGGAAGTGAACCCGCCGGTGTAGCGTCGTCCCGGGGGGCGCGCAGCGCGAGCCCGGGACGACAGTTGTGGCTACCTCATCCGCCGTGCACTGCTCCAGCTCTTCAGCGACGACCACACGCCGCGCGAGAGGCGGAAGCAGTCGACCGGCGTGGAGGAGCCCAGCGCCAGGAAGCGGTGCAGCTGGACGCCGCTCCACTGGAAGCCGCACTTTTCCAGCACCTTGCGCGAGGACGGATTGGTGACGCGCGCGCCGGCATAGAGATGGTCGTCGTCGAACTCCTCGAAGAAGAAGTCGATCGCGCCGCGCGCAGCTTCAGTTGCGTAACCCCGGCCCCAATGCTCGACGCCGAGCCAGTAGCCGAGCTCGGCATTGCCGGGCGTGGAGCAGTCGATGCCGACCATGCCGACCGGCCCGCTGTCGTGCTCGATCAGGAACACGGTCTCGCTACCGAGCACGGCGGTGGCACGAACGAACTCGACGGCGTCGTCCTGCGAATAGGGATGGGGGAGGCGGCGGGTGTTTTCCGCCACGCGGCGGTCGTTGGCGAGGTTTGCGATGGTCCTGACGTCGGCGAGGGTCGGCCGCCGCAAGGTCAGCCGCTCGGTGGCGACGACGCTTGGTCTCGCCTCCCGCAAGGTCACGCTCGAGAAATCCTGCAACATGTCCGGCTCCGTCAAAGTCACTAAGCGAAAAGTGAACTGGTCAAACGAAAAGGGGAGGCCGGTTTCCCTGCCTCCCCTGGAGCCTTCGATCTCTATGATCTCTGGACTCCGCCGGTTTGGTCAAGGACCCGGCGGACTCCAAATTAGATCCACCGTCTATTCAGCCGCCTCTGCGAGCGGGAGCACCGATACGAAGGTGCGGCCGTTGGCTTTAGCCTGGAACGTGACGCGGCCCTCGATCTTGGCGAACAGAGTGTGGTCCGTGCCCATGCCGACATTAAGGCCCGGGTGCCAGGTGGTGCCGCGCTGACGCGCAATGATGTTGCCGGGAATCACAACTTCCCCGCCGAACGCCTTGATGCCGAGGCGCTTACCCTTGGAATCGCGACCGTTGCGCGATGAACCGCCTGCTTTTTTGTGAGCCATGGCTCGTCTCCGAAATCCTGCGTAGTTCTAGGTCAATTCCTTGACGGAATCATTTCAAAACGTCGCACGCATCAATTCGTGAATTGGCGTGATCGGTTTTCGTTACTCGGCGGCTTCCTTGACCACCTTCTCCTTCTTCGGACGCGGGCCCTTGGTGGGCTTGGCGTTGTCCGTCAGGATCTCGGTGACGCGCAGAACCGTAATCTCGTCGCGATAGCCGCGCTTGCGGCGCGAATTCTTGCGGCGGCGCTTCTTGAACGCGATGACCTTGGGGCCGCGCTTGTGGTCGAGCACCTCGACCGCAACGGAGGCGCCGGCCACCGTCGGAACGCCCAGGACCGGCGTGTCGCCGCCGACCACCAGAACTTCGCTCAGCTGGATGATCGTGCCAACTTCGCCTTCGATCTTGCCTACTTCGAGAACATCATCCGGCACGACGCGGTATTGCTTGCCGCCGGTTTTGATGACTGCGAACATCGTTTTTTCTCCGTGTTCAATCCCGGCCTCGGGACGAACATCGTCCGGGCCGGCTTTTTGGTCAGTCGCTATGGGTTTATGCGAGTTTTGTGCGGGTGGGAATTATCCCATTGAAAACCCACGCAAAAACAAGCGGCGCGAGAAACGCCCCGCGCCGGTTGTGGGTCTTATAGTCGCCGCCTGCGAAGAGTCAAGGAAAACTGCCGAAAAGGGCCCGGATTTGAAGGATTTGGCCCATGTCCACGCCGGCCATTGAATCTCGGCCCGCACAGCAACCAATGGGTTCCCCCGCTGTTGTCCCCCGCGAATTGGTATTCGGGCAAGGGCTTCCATGGCAACGGATGAGTTGGTCAAGACAACGGGCATCGCCCAGCACGGGGCGAGCCGGCTGCCGTCGGTCGACGTCGACAGCTTCAACATCGAGATCAAGGATGACGAGGGGTTTCTCGGCGACCGCGCCAGCAAGGCTGCGTTTCGCGAAATTCTCGAAGAGTGGCGCAAGCCGCTTCGCAAGAGCGGCGAGGACCCCTTCGGCGACGAGCCGTCCGACAAGATCAGCAAGAAGGCCCTCGATGCCGTTCTGGTCGGCGACGACACGGAGGCCACGGCCGTCGTGCACAGCGCGATCGAAGACTTCGCGCAGGAGCTCGCTTACGTCACACGGCGATTCCTCAAGACCAAGGCCTGGGCCAAAACCGAGTGCATCGTGGTCGGCGGCGGCTTTCGCGCCAGCCGGCTCGGCGAGATCGCGATTGCCCGGGCCGAGATCATCCTCAAATCGGAAGGCTTCAAGGTCGATCTGGTGCCGATCCGCTTTGATCCGGATGATGCCGGCTTGATCGGCGCCCTGCACCTCGCGCCGTCCTGGATTTTCGAGGCCTATGACAGCATTCTCGCGGTCGATATCGGCGGAACCAACATCCGCTGCGGGATCGTCGAGACGCGCTGGAAGAAGGCGCCGGACCTGTCCAAGGCGGTCGTCTTCAAGTCCGATCTGTGGCGCCATGCCGACGATGAGCCGAGCCGCGAGGCCGCGGTGAAGCGGTTGGTCAAGATGCTCCAAGGCCTCATCGAGGACGCCGAGGCCGAAGGCTTCAAGCTCGCGCCGTTCATCGGCATCGCCTGTCCCGGCGTGATCAAGGAGGATGGGTCCATTGAAAAAGGCGCGCAGAACCTGCCGGGCAATTGGGAGAGCAGCAAATTCAACCTGCCCGCGAGCTTGATCGAGGGCATTCCGCAGATCGGCGGGCACGACACCGCGATCGTGATGCACAATGACGGCGTGGTTCAGGGCCTCTCGGAGGTACCCTTCATGCAGCATGTCGCGCGCTGGGGCGTGCTCACCATCGGCACGGGTCTCGGCAATGCCCGCTTCACCAACCGCCGCAAGAACGGTAGCAACGGAAAAGACCGTGATTCTACCGAGAACGGAAAGGAAGCTAACAAGAAAAAGGCCAAGGCCGACAAGGAGTAACCTTGACTGGTTAGGTTAAGGACCACTTTGCGTTGCGGCCCGCGGCCTGCACGCTAGGGTCGAATTGTCGTCTCAATCTGGCCGGCGAAGCCGCCCTTCCCAGCCAGTATTTCACTGAGCGGCACCGGGACCGCCAGTGTTTACCGCGTCTGGCGGTCCCACCCGTTCTTCGGGATGTTTTCCGCCCTTCAGCTCCAGCCGATCCGCTGAAAGAACGCCGCGATCTCCTGCGCGGCGCGATTCGGATCCTCGCGATGCGGGAAGTGGCCGACGCCGGGGAACATCGCAACGTCGACATTGCCGAACGTCTCGCCCAGCCGGTCGGTCCAGGCATAGGGAAACAGCGGATCGTGCTCGGCCCAGCGCACGCAGGTCGGCAAATTGATCGGCGGCAGTTGCGGTGCTTCACCCTTCATCATCGCGACGCGCCCGGCATGTGACGCGCGATAATGCGCAAAGCCGCCGGCGAGATTGCCTTCCTTGAAGAAATTGTCGGCGAAGGCGTCGAGGACATCGTCGAATGCGTTCTTGCGATGTGCCCAACCTTTCAGGAAGTGGGAGATATAGAGCCGGCAGCTCTCGCGGCTCGCGCCGACGAGCCGCACGGCCATCTCCATCTGGTGGAAGGACTGGTACCAGATGTGGTTGAGCCGATCAGGCGCCGCCATGCGCGGCCCGATCCCGGGATAGACGAAATCGAAAAAGAACAGGCCCGCCAGCCGGTCGGGCGCCTGCCGGGCCAGCGGCTGCATCACGGCGCCGCCGACATCGTGGCCGACGACCCCGAATCGCGCGATGCCGAGGGCGTCCATCAGCGCCAGCATGTCCGCCGCATGGCCGTCCGGACCGAAAGGCCCATCCGGCTTGTCGCTGTCGCCGAAGCCGCGCAGATCGGGTGCTACAAGCATAAATCGGTCCGAAAGCCGGGCCATGACCGGCTTCCAGGTCAGCCAGAATTCCGGCCAACCATGCAGCAAAAGCAGCGGTTTTCCGCTTCCTGCGCGAACCACGTGGAATTTGGCGCCATTGGCGGCGATCGTCAGGTGCTCCATGGCAGTTCCTCCCGGCCAAAGCGTTTTCAAGCGAAGTGGACGCCGGTTCGCGTCAAGAAAACGCGTCAAATAAGAATCTGGAGCCCGTTCCGATCCTATCGGAACGGGTTCTAGCTGGTGCGGGGCTGAAAGAGGCAGCGGATTTTCCCCTTTCGCGCCTTGTCTGGCCAGCCATCCTCGCCTATTAACGCCCCCAACCACAGGGGCCTGCCCCTTCATGGCGCCTTCAGGAGAGGTGGCAGAGTGGTTGAATGCACCGCACTCGAAATGCGGCATAGGTGCAAGCCTATCGGGGGTTCGAATCCCTCCCTCTCCGCCATAATCAAAGTGTCCAGCCCGGAGACATAGGTAACGGATCGTACCTAAGAGATGGGTAACAACCTCATGCCCCGAACGGGTTGTCGAGGGGCAGCAGGTTTTCTGCTCCAGGTCGAAGTATCCCAAATCACAGTGCGTGAAAGTTCCGCGTCGCAGCGGCTTTTGTCGCCGTTCCCGGTAAGGCCGCAATTCGACAGCTCACTTGCGGCGGGTCGCCAAGCTTCTCCACAATGACCCTCGCGAGTCCCGCCCGAGGATCTCCCCGATGACCGCCAAAATCGATCTCCTGACGCTGCAGCTGTTCGTGGCGATCGTCGAGGAGCAGAGTATTGCGAAGGCGGCGGAGAAGAAGAACATTGCCGCGTCCGCGGTCAGCCGCCGCATCTCGGATATCGAGGACCGTTTCCAGGTCGAGCTGCTGCATCGTCATTCCAAGGGGATCGAGCCGACGCCGGCCGGGTTTGCTCTGCTCGAGCACGCCCGCATCATCCTCGGCAATTTGAGCAGGCTCGAGACCGAGCTGACCGGATACCGGCAGGGCACGCGCGGGCTGATCCGGGTCTGTGCCAACAAGTCCGCGATCCTCGAATTCCTGGCGGACGAGCTCAGCCTGTTCCTGGAACGGCATCCGATGGTCCGCATCGACATCGAGGAGGATCTCAGCCCCGCGATCGTGCGCGCGGTGGTCGAGAACCGCGCCGACATCGGCATTTTCGGCGGCAACATCGACGGACAGGATCTGGAGTTGCTGTCCTATCGCAGCGACAGCCTGGTCGCGCTGGTCACGCGCGACCATCCGCTGGCCGGCCGCAGCAATGTTCGCTTCCGCGAGCTGGTCGATTTCGACTTCGTCAGCCTGGAGAAGGGCAGCTCGATCGAGACGCTGTGCGTTGGCGCGGCCGCGGCGCTTGGGCAGCATCTCAAGGTGCGCGTCCGCGTCAGCAGTTTCGATGCGCTGTTTCGCGTCATCGATGCCCGGATGGGGGTCGGCGTCGTGCCGCTGGAGATCGTCCAGGGCCGCTATGGCGTCGACAGCCTCGTCACCGTCCCGCTCGACGAGCCGTGGGCATCGCGCAAACTCGTCATGGGCGTGCGCGATTACAATTCGCTGCCGCCGGTCACCAAGCTGCTGGTCGACCATTTGCGGGTGCATGATGATGCGCGTCTCACCATGGACGGCCTCTCCGACCGGCTGACGATCGTGCGGGGCAGAGGCTAGCTCGCCCGCGCCAAGGCCAGCGCCAAGTCGAGCCATCGCGTGGCGCGATGGCTCGCTGCCAAACCGTCACTGCACTTTTCCGGAACGGACTTCTATCCTGTTTCCCAACATCGCGGCCGGTCGGCATGATCGGCAGCCTTACGGCGCATCAGATGCCGAACAGGGAGGACGGATCGTGGACACGCGTGGTCGCACGCTGCTGGCCAAAATCTGGGACCAGCATGTCATCGCGGAGGTCAGCGATGATACCGATCTGCTTCATGTCGATCGCCATTTGCTGCATGACCTCGGCGGCTCCCGCGGCCTGATCGACCTCAAAGGCCGCAACCTCCCGGTTCACAACCCCGAGCTGACCTTCGCGACGCCTGATCATGCGATTTCGACGGCGTCCGGGCGCGCCGGCACGATCAGGACCGGGCAGGAATTGCTGGCGGCGTTGCGGGTCGAGACCTCGGCCAGCGGCATTCAGTTGTTCGACATCGACCAGCCCGGGCAGGGCATCGTCCATGTCATCGGGCCGGAGCTCGGTCTCAGCCTGCCCGGCTGCCTGATCGTCTGCGGCGACAGCCATACCTGCACCCATGGCGGGCTTGGCGCGCTCGCCTTCGGCATCGGCTCCAGCGAGCTCACACATGTGCTGGCGACCCAGACCATCATCCAGCGCCGGCCCAAAACCATGCGCGTGACGTTCGACGGCAAACTGCCGTTCGGCGTGACGGCGAAGGATCTCATCCTCGCCCTGATCGGCCATGTCGGTGCCGCCGGCGGCACCGGCTACGCCGTCGAATACGCCGGCAGTGCGATCAGGGACATGCCGATCGAAGGGCGGCTGACCATCTGCAATCTGTCGGTCGAGCTCGGCGCCAAGATGGGGCTGACTGCGCCTGATGACAAAACGTTCGACTACATCCGCGGCCGTCCCTACGCGCCGCAGGGCGAGATGTGGGACCGCGCCGTCGCGGCATGGCGGACGTTGCGCAGCGACAGCGACGCAAAGTTCGATCGCGAGGTCTCGATCGACGTCGGAACGATCATCCCGCAGATCACCTGGGGCACCAGCCCCGAACATGTGCTCGGTGTCGATGGCCGCATTCCGGATCCCGCCGACATTGCCGATCCGGCGCGCCGCGGCGCGATCGAGATCGCGCTCGATTATATGGGCCTCAAGCCGGGCGCGCCGATCGCGGGCACGCCGGTGGATTGGGTCTTCATCGGCTCCTGCACCAACAGCCGTCTCAGCGATCTGCGCGCCGCAGCCGAGGTCGCGCGTGGCCGCAAGGTTGCGCCGGGCGTGCGGGCCTGGGTCGTGCCGGGTTCGGAGACCGTCAAGCGCGATGCGGTCGCCGAAGGGCTCGACAGGATCTTCATCGACGCGGGCTTCGAATGGCGCGAGCCCGGATGCTCGATGTGCCTCGCCGCCAACGGCGAAACCGTGCCGCCCGGCCAGCGCTCGGTGTCGACGTCGAACCGGAATTTCATCGGCCGGCAAGGACCGCGTGCCCGCACCCATCTGGCGAGCCCGGCCATGGCCGTCGCGGCGGCGGTGTCCGGCGCCATCGCCGACGTCCGAACTCTGGAGCGCTAGATGGCACAACCCTTCACCAAGCTGACGGCGATTGCCGCGCCGATCATGCGCACCAATGTCGATACGGATGTCATCATCAGCATCAACCGCATGATCGGAAATTCCGTTCGCGGCAGTCTCGGCAAATGGGCGTTCGGATCGCTCCGCTATCTGCCCGATGGTTCGGACAATCCGGCGTTCATCCTGAATCGCGAGCCTTATCGTGCCGCGGAGATCCTGGTGACCGGGCCGAATTTCGGCTGCGGCTCGTCGCGCGAGGCGGCGGTGTGGGCGCTTCAGGAGATGGGCATCCGCGCCATCGTCGGATCCGGCTTCGGCGACATCTTCTTCGCCAACTGTTTCCAGAACGGCATCCTGCCGGTGGTGCTGGACAAGGCCGTCATCGACAGCCTTTCGGCGGAGATCGAAGCGAGCCAGGGCGCAGGACGCGTCAGTGTCGATCTGCAGGAGCAGACGGTCACCTCGCCATCGGGGACGCGGCACAGTTTCGAGATCGATCCGCGCCGGCGCGCGGGTTTGCTCGAAGGGCTCGACGAGATTTCGCTGACGCTGCGGCGGGATCAGCAAATCCGCGCCTTCCAGGCATCCGACCGCACCGCGCGGCCGTGGATTCATTTTGCAGGATAATCGGTAAGATAATCGGCAGGACACATCAGGCATGAACACGCTCTCGAACATGATCAAGGTCGCCGTGGTCGGCGGGGAAGGCATCGGTCCTGAAGTGACCGACCAGTCCCATCGCATTCTCAAATGGTTTTCCGCCCGGCGCGGCGTGCCGGTGGCGCTGCGCGAAGCGCAATACGGTCTCATCCCCTATCTCGCGACGGGCAAGGTGTTGCCGGATGACACCGTCGAGGCGATGGAGGAGGCTGACGCGATCCTCTGGGGTGCGACGGGTGGCCCTGAAACCACCGAGGTTCCGCCGGCGGCGCGCAAGGCGGGAAGCCTGCTGTCGCTGCGCAGCAAGTACGACCTCTATGCGAACCTCCGGCCCATCGTCGCCAATCCGGCGCTCGCGGACTCCGCGCCGTTGAAGGCGTCGGTGTTGAAAGACGTCGACTTCATCATCATCCGCGAGCTCACCAGCGGCATCTATTTCGGCGAGCCGCGCGGCATCGAAACGCTGGCCGACGGCCAGCGTCGCGGCTTCAACACCCAGCAATACACCACAAGCCAGATCCGCCGGGTGGCGCGAACCGCGTTCGAGCTGGCGCGAACCCGCAAGGGCCGGGTCTGCTCGGTCGACAAGGCCAACGTGCTGGAAACCAGCGTGCTGTGGCGCGAGGAGGTCACGGCGCTGCATCAAGCGGAATTTTCCGATGTCGAGCTGACGCACCTCTATGTCGACAACGCCGCCATGCAGATCGTGCGGGCGCCGTCGCAATTCGACGTCATGGTGACCTGCAATATTTTTGGCGACATTCTCTCCGATTGCGCGGCGATGGCGTCGGGCTCGCTCGGCATGCTGCCGTCGGTCTCGCTCGGGCCGCCGGATCGACTCGGACGCCGCAAGGCGCTCTATGAACCGGTCCATGGCAGTGCGCCTGACATTGCCGGCAAGGGCATCGCCAACCCGCTCGGTTCCATTCTCAGTGTCGCGATGATGTTGCGTATCACCCTCAATCGGCCCGATGATGCCACGCTGCTGGAGAAGGCCGTGGATACGGCTCTCGCTGCCGGCGCAAGAACGGCTGATATCGCCGAACCCGGCGCAAAAAGACTGTCGACCCGGGAAATGGGCGATGCGGTGCTGAACGCGCTCGACAAGGTGGTCGGCAAGGAGAGGGAGCACGCGTGATGAGGACCAGGGTCACCAGACGGGCCGCGCTGACCATTGTCGCCGGCGCCGGTGCCACCATGGCGGCAGGGCGGGCGTGGGCGGATACCCCCTCGGGCCGCGTGATCTATCCGGTGGCGATCCCGGTCTACCAATCCCAATTCGTTGCCGACCGGGCCGGCTTCTTCAAGGACGCCGGCCTCGATTGCAAGCTGATCCAGGGCGGCAGCGGCGTGAAGACGCGCGAGATCATCGCCTCGTCCCAGGGCGATATCGGCATCGGCGACATCACCCACCCGATGCAGCTCAGCAATCACGGCCGCAGCGCGCGCGTCCTGATGCCGGTCGATACCCGCAGCAACGCCGCGATCTTCATCATCCGCAAGGATCTGTTCGATCAGGGCATCACCACGCTCGAGGCGCTGGCGAAGTGGAAGCGGCCCGACGGGCGCAAACCGATCGTCTCGGTGTCGTCGCTGGGCGGCACCAACCACGTGTGGGCATCCTACTACATGGAAACCATGGGGCTGGACGACAAGGTGACCTGGATCGGCACCGGCAATGTCGACACCATGATGGGCACGCTGAAGACGAAGCAGGTCGACGTTCTCATCAACTCGCCGTCGATCCTGAAGGATTCGGTCGAGCAGGGCTGGGGCGCGCTGCTGTTCGATGGCACGGACGAGGCGGTCTGGGCCAAATATATCGGCGGCAAGGTCCCGGTGACGTCGCACTTCACGCTGCAGTCGAGCATCGACAAGGACCCGCAGAAGATGCAGGCGTTCGTCACCGCGCTGTGGCGCGCCACCCAGTGGATCAAGGGACACTCTCCCGAAGAGATCTATGATGCGATCGAGCCCTATGTCGGCAGCACGTCGCGCGATGCGAACATTTTCGACATCGGCGTCATGAAGAAGGTCACCGACTACGACTGCATCATCGATGCCGAGAGCTTCGCGCGCGGCCAGAAGGTCTGGTTCCGTGAAATGACCGGCATCAAGCCGCTCGCGATGGCCGAAATCGTCAACACCAGCTTCATCGAAGCGGCGCGCAAGGCCTATCCCGCTTGAGCGTGCAGGCATTACATGCGCCGCAGGCCGACGCGTCGCCCGAGACGCAGCGCATCGACGTGCGCGGATTGTGCAAGACCTTCCAGTTGGCGGGTACCGCCATCGAGGCGGTGCGCGACGTTTCCTTCAGTGTCCGGCGCGGCGAATTCGTCGCTCTGCTAGGGCCGTCAGGTTCGGGCAAGAGCACCGTCCTCAACATGATCGCGACGCTGGTCAAGCCGACCAGCGGTCAGATCCTGATCGACGGAACACCTGTCGTTCATGGACGGGCGACGGCTGATGTCGGCTATGTGTTCCAGCGCGATACCCTGTTTCCCTGGCGCACCGTCGCCGACAACATCGGCTACGGTTTGCAGCTGGCGGGCGTCCCGGCGGCGGAGCGCAAGGAACGTATCGATGCCTGCCTGAAACAAGCCGGGCTGCAGGATTTTGGCAACGCCTACCCTTCGGCCCTGTCGGGCGGCATGCGCCAGCGGGCAGCCTTGATGCGAACGCTGGTCGTCGAGCCGCAGGTTCTGCTGATGGACGAGCCGTTCGGCGCGCTCGACACCCACACCAAGATCGACATGCACGATGTGCTGCTGCGCATCTGGGAGCGCGAGAAGCAGACCGTGCTGTTCGTGACCCACGATCTCGGCGAGGCCCTGACGCTGGCCGATCGCATCATCCTGTTTTCCGCGCGGCCCGGCCGGATCAAGGAGAGTTTTGCGGTGGATTTCGCCCGCCCGCGCAACGCCGTGAAGATCCGGGAGACGCCACGTTATGCCGAGCTGTTCCAGCTGATCTGGCACTCGCTCGGCGAGGAATTCATCAAGGGCCGCAAGCCATGAGACGCGCGCGCCACGCCGGCAGGACGTTGGCATGGCAGGCGCTGATCTGCGTCGGCCTCCTCTCGATCTGGCAGTGGGGATACGATCTGCGCGGGCGCCTTCCCTGGCTGGTGCCGGATCTGCTCGACCCCTACTTCATCTCCAAGCCTTCAGACATCTTCGAGCATTTCCTGATCCTGAGTTGCCTCAAGTCGAAGCTCGGCATGTTCAACGGCTGGTTCAATGGTGAATTCGCGCGCTGCATGGCGCGATCCGAGAACAATCTCTGGGTCGCGACCGCCGTCACGCTGAAGAACACGTTCTTCGGTTTCGTGACCGGCGTCAGCAGCGGCTTTGCCGCCGGGCTCGTGCTGGGCCGGTCGGACCGGCTGAGCGCCATTTTCCAGCCGTTCATCACGGCGGTGAATTCGATCCCCCGTATCGCGCTGGCGCCGATCATCGTGCTGGCCTTCGGCATCGGCGACACCTCGAAGGTCGTGACCTCGTGGATCGTGGTCGTCTTCCTCGTCTTCTTCAATACGTTCGAAGGCGCGCGCTCGATCGACGAGGGTTTTGTCAACGCAGCGCGGCTGCTCGGCGCCAGCGAGTGGCAGATCACCCGCACGGTGGTCATCCCCTCGACCATGGCCTGGGTCTTCGCCTCGTTGACGCCCGCGATTTCCTTCGCCCTGATCGGTGTGATCGTCGGCGAGTTCATCGGTGCGGAGCGGGGGATCGGGCGCCTGATCATCGAGTCCGAGGCGCGGGCGGAGGCCTCGGGCATGATGGTCGCCGTCATCGTGCTGATGCTGGTTGGTGTCGCGCTATCCGCGCTGATCTGGCGCTTGCAGGCCTATTTGCTGCGCTGGCAGCAGCACAATCTCGCGGAGTAGCCCGAGGCCGCCCCCTCACTCGATCCAGACCGTCATCCCCGGCTCAAGCGCCTTCTGCGGACCATCCTGATCCAGCCGCAGGCGAAGCGTGTTGCGGTCGTGGTCGCCGACGACGCGCTCGGCCTGCCAGGTTGCGAAGATGCCGATCGGACGCAGCTCGGTGACGACGGATTTGATGGCGGTTGCGTCACCATTGCGCAGCACGTTCGCCGTCTTTCCCATCGCGAGCGCGCCGAGATGGTCCTCGCGGACGTTGAACGAGAGCCATTGCTTGCCTTCCGCCTCGACCATCAGGATCGGCTGGCCGGCACGCACGTTCTCGCCGATTTCGGCAGCGATGACGCTGACCACGCCGTCGGCCGGCGCGCGCAGGATCATCTTGTCGAGCCGCCGCTCCAGCACGGCGACCGCGGTGGCAGCGGCCTGCACCTGTGCATCCGCAATCGCGCGCTCCTCCCGCGTCGGGCCCGCGACTGCGGCATCGTAATTGGCCTGGGCCTGCGCTACATCGGCCCGCGCGGCGGCGACGTCGTTTTCGGCCTGGTCGAGCGCCTGCTGCGACTCGAAGCTCTGGCGCGCCAGTGTGCTGGTGCGCGTGAGCTGCGCCTGCACATAATCGAGACGGGCGCTCGCCTTGGCGATTGCGGCCTTCAGGGAATCGACCTGCTCGCGACGGATGCCGGCATAGACGTGGTCGCGGCTTGCAACGGCCGAGCCGAGCGCGGCCCGGGCCTGATCGGCCTGCGCGGTCAGTTCCACCGCCGACAGTTTTGCCAGGACGTCGCCGGCCTTCACATGGGCGCCCTTCGCGACGGCGATCGACACGAGCTGGCCGTTCACCTCCGGCTCGACCCTGATCTCGGTCGCGCGCACGACGCCGACGAGAGCCGGTGGCGATGCGGGGCGTCGCGTCGCGTAAACCACGGCGCCCGCGACGAGCACGAGCGCAATCGCGCCGATAGCGGCGGGCCTAGCTTTGGACATGTCTCTGTCCTCTCTTGACGGCAAATGCCGAGACCACGGCGAGCGCGAAATAGCCGAGCGCCAGACACCACAATCCGAGCCAGTCATGCGCGACGTCCCGGATACCGGCACCGAGCTGGTTGATGCGGACGAGGCCGTCAATGGCGTGATCGGCGGGAAACAGCTGGCCGAGTGCGCGTGCGGCTTCGGGGATCGCTTCGCGCGGCCATGCGAAGCCCGCGGTGAAGAACTGCGGCAGGCTGGTTGCGAGCAGCAGGAGGGTCGCGTTCTCTGGCCGCGTGAACCATGCGCCGACGGCCTGCCCCAGGAAGCTCGTCGCCAGCAGGAAGATGGTGGCGAGCGCGAAAACCTCCGGCAAATGGCCGAGCGTCGAGAAGCCGTAGATGCGCGGCAGCACGATGAGATAGAGCGCCAGCACCGGAAGGTAGATGGTCAGATGCGCGACGCCGCGTCCAAGCACGCCGGCGAACGCCCCGCCGGGCGAAGCCAGCGCCGTGCCGGTCAGCATCGCCGCGCCGATCAGCAGCGTCTGCTGGAGGATCAGGATGAAGGCCGCAGGCACAATGTAGCTCGCATAGCCGCCGACGGGGTTGAAGATCGGTTGCAGCAGGACGTCGGCCGGGCTCGCGCTCGCCAGCTTCGCCTTGACGAGACTGCCGTCCGAGCGCCCGCCGCGTGAAACGAGTTCGGACGTCAATGCGCCGATCGCCGTGGCGATGCCGCTCGCCGTCGATCTGAACATGAAGAGGTAGGTGGCATCCGCGTAGATCGGCAGGTGCGCGGTGATGCCCTTGAGCACGTCGCGCTCGGTATTTTCAGGGATTTCGACGGCCGCAAAGGCCTTGCCCTGATCGATGGCGGCGCGCGCCTCCGCGACGGTGCGGGTGCGAACTACGACGCTCAGAGCGCCGCTTGCATCCAGATTCTCGACAATCCGCCGGCTGAGCTCGCTGAGATCATTATCGACGACCACGATCGGAAGCTTGCGCAGGATCTGGTTCAGATAGGGCTGCGGATAATAGACGCCGTAGACCAGCGGAGCCAGGAACAGCACGCTGAAGGCGCTTCGCATGCCGAGCACGCGCCGCCACTCGGCGGTGAAGGCGCCGCCGAGGCCCCGCGGCGCGGGAGCGGTCTCGGCCGGTTCGGCAGGTCGTGCCGCCGCAAACCATCCGCTGCGATTGAGGCTCGCCATGCGCAGCCAGGCAAGACCTGAAAAGAGTATCGCGAGGCCGGCGAGTGCAGCGAAGGGGACGGCGGATTCGGAGACGGGCAATCCCCGCGCCGCCTGTCCCAGCAGCACGGCCATGTACCAGCGTAGCGGCAGGATCGCGCTCCAGGTCTGCGCGAAAGCGTTCATGCCGATGGTCGGAAAGCCGACGCCGGCATAGCCGAATGCGGGGGACGCGATCAGGCCCGCAAGTCCGAGCCCTGAGGCGAGGTCGCGGGTGAGGAGCTGCAGCAGGGCGCCGAGTGAGAGGTACGCAATGATCAGGAGCGAGCCGGCCGCGACGATCAGCGGCAAGTCGCCCCTGAACGGAATCTGCAGCACGCCCTCCAGCACGAGCGGCTCTGCCAGCATGATCACGACGAAGATGCAGAACAGGGGCGCAAGCTTGCCGGCCAGCGCGACCAGCGGATCGCCGCCCGCGCTTTCGAGCCAGGCCCGCGCGTCGCGGCGGCGGAATTCGGAGCCGACCGAATAGCCCGCGGCCAGCGTGATCACGACATGGATGATCGTCGGCAGCAACGCGCGCAACAGGAACTGCGCGTAGTTCTTCTGCGGATTGACGAGTGCGATGGTCTCTGCGGCGAGCGTTCCCGTTGACGCCGCGGCAGGTGCGGCGCGCCTGGCGGGAGCCGCGGCATTGGCTGCGGCGGAGAGCGCATCGTTCAGGCCCGATGACGCGATGCCTGCTGCGGTGAGAAACTGCTGGTTATAGAAGCCGACGATCTGCGGGCGCCGCTGCGCTTTCAAATCGCGTTCGAAGTCCGGCGGGATAAAGATGGCCGAGATCGCCCGGCCGGCCCTGATGTCCTGCACGGCCGACGACAGATTGCCGGAGCGGTCGGCGATCCGCAGGCTCGGCGATGCCGCGACAAATTCGGCGATGGCGCGCGATGCGTCCGACTTGTCCTCGTCGACGATGGTCACGCCGAGGCCGCGGATGACCGGATGGCTGAAGACCGCGGTGAGCACCACGAACGCGAACAGCGGCACGCCGAAGATCAATAGCAGCGCCACGCGATCGCGTAGCAGCCAGCGGCACTCGCGCTGAGCGACCAGGAGAAATCCGGGCTTGGTCGCGAGCTTCATTGCCGCGACCGCCAGTCGAGGTAGGCGCTCATGCCCGGCCGCAGCTCGGGCACGGGCTGCACCGGGTAGGCGCGGATCGAGAACGTCCGCAAGTCGAAATCGCCCGAGGCGCGCGTCGCCCGCCAGCTCGCATATTCGCCCTTGGTGGCGATCAGCTTGACCTCGACGGTGACGCTGCGGTCGTTGAGCGCGGGAATGCGAACGTCGAACTTGTCGCCGACCTTCAGGTTCTTGATCAGATCCTCGCGAAGATCGAAATGGACCCAGACGTCGGCGAGATTGATCAGTGTCACCAGCGGTACGCCCGGCGAGACATATTCGCCCGGCTCGACGTTGCGCTGATAGACCTGCGAGGCGACGGGCGCGTAGACCACGAGCTGGTCGATGATCGATTGCACGCTCTGGATATCGGCCTCGGCCTTCTCGACATTGGCCTTGGCGATCGCGCGCTCTTCCTTGGTGTAGCCGTTGACCGCCTGCTCATAGGCGGATTTGGCCTGATCGAGGGCGCGTCCGGTCTCGTGCAGGGCGTCGGTCGCCTGGTCGAGCCGGGCCTGCGGCGCGTTGCCCTGTTCGGTCAGCGTGCGGGTGCGGTCAAAAGTCTTCTGCGCCAGCACCAGAGCCGCTTGCGCGCGGTCCATCTCCGCCTTGCGGGCGGCGACGACCTCGACCCGCGTGCCGACCATGATGTTCGCGAGCTGGGCGTCCGCGACAGCCTTTGCCGCCTTCACCTGCTCCTGCTTCGCCACTGTCTCCGGATTGTCGATCCGGACGAGCACGGCATTCGCGCTGACGTTCTGGCCGCGTTCGGCCGGGATCTCCTTGACCCGTCCATCGACACGCGCGGCGATGTCGAGCCGTGTCGCATCGACCTCGCCCTGGACCAGCAGCGGCTCCGGCCGCAGCAGATAGTAGATCGAGAGCGCGACGACGACGACGGCAACGAAGCCGACAATGATGGCGGGAGTGCGTGCCGAGGAATGCGGATGTTCTGGCGGCGCAACTGCCGCTTCAGGTGTGCCTTGAGATGTGCCTCGCGTCTCGTTGCTACCTGAGGTCGGCACGTCCATGGCTAGCTCCCCTTCGCTCGGCGCCATGACGTCAACTATGTCGCGGCTATCAAACCCTGTCCAATCGCGATGATGTTTTTCACGGTGCGCATCGGGCGATTCAGTAAAACCATGATGATGTGACCCGCCGATTGCATCTGGCTGAATTTTCTGATCCTTTTTTGGTCAGTGTTGCTGCGGTTGATATCGCTGACGTCCGCAAGATTAGTCCGAAGCCCGCCCGGATTGCTGCGCGAGCACCGTCCGTGCCGTCGCGACGAAAGCCTGCGCCGCCGGCGACAGCGAGCGGCCCTGACGCTGAAGCAGCGACACCGGCCGCGTGATCGCCGGCCGCACCAGGGGTCTTGCGATCAGGGTCGGGAATTGATCGGCCGGCAGCATCGTTGCGGGAAGGATCGCAAGCCCGAGCCCCTGCGCCGTCATGGCGAGCGCGGTGTTGATGAGCGTCACTTCATGGGTGGGGGTGAGGTGCTTGCCCTGTGCGCTCAGTGCCTGATCGATCTGCATGCGGATCCGCGTCTCGCGCCGCATCGCGATCGTCGGCCACGCCGCCAGCTCGTCCCAGGTTAGCGACCGCAGCGCGGCGAAGTCGGCCGTGCGCCGGCCGATTGCGCTGAGGCGTCCGCGGGTCAGGGTCTCGATCGTCATCTCGGGGAATTCACCTTCCACGCTTCCGATCGCGAATTCCGCGTCCGTGGACATCATGCGTGGAACGAGATCGTCGGCCGCCATGTCGCGCATGTCGATCTCGATGTCGGGATGGGCGGCGCGGAATGTCGCCAGCACCCGCGGCATCAGTGCCGAGGCGGCGCCGGCCGAGGCCAGGAACGCGACGCGGCCGGCGCGCGCCTGCGCGAGGTCGCGCATGCGGCGCGACAGGCCGAGCGCATCGCCCAACATGCGTTCGGCGGACTGAAAAGCCTCGTCGGCCGCCGGCGTCGGCTGCACCGAGCGCGTGGAGCGATCGAACAATTTGACCCCGAGCTGGGCTTCGAGCTGCTGGATCAGGAGGCTCGCGGCAGACTGCGTGATCCCGAGCTCGCGCGCCGCCCGCGTGATGCTGCGCGTGCGATACACACCGGTGAAGGCCCGCAACTGACGCAAGGTGACGTTCATAGGCAAAGCTCATGAATTGATGAGTTCTTTCCGGCTAATCTTATAAGCGAGCCTGCAATAAAATGCATGCTGCGCCGACGGCAAAGACCGCGGCCTTGGATGGAGACGAGCATGAGGACACAGGTCCTGATCGTGGGCGCCGGCCCCGTCGGATTGACCGCGGCCATGGATCTGGCCTCACGCGGGATCGACGTCGTGGTCGCTGAGATCCGCCACGCCGGCGATCCCCCCAGCGTCAAATGCAATCACGTCTCGGCGCGTTCTATGGAAGTCTTCCGCAGGCTCGGCGTTGCGGCAAAGCTGCGCGACGCTGGCCTGCCTGCGGACTTCCCCAATGATTGCTCCTACCGGACCACGGCGACCGGCATCGAGCTCTGCCGCATCGACATCCCCTCCCGCGCGCGCCGTTACAGCGCAACCGGCGGCCCCGACACCTGGTGGCCGACGCCGGAGCCGCCGCATCGGATCAATCAGGTCTATCTCGAGCCGATCCTGTTCGGCCATGCCGTCGCCCAGCCGCGCATCACCATTCTGGCGCGCACGGAAATCACTGATATCGCGCAGGATGCCGACCACGTGGTTGCGCAGGCACGCAACCTCGACAGCGGAGAGACGCTGCGCATCGAAGCCAGTTTTGTCATCGGGTGTGACGGCAGCCGGTCCCTCGTCCGCAAAGCGATCGGGGCAAGCCTTTCCGGCACGCCGGTGATTCAGCGCGTGCAGTCGACCTTCATCGAAGCGCCGCAACTTAGGGAGTTGATGGGCGCGCACAAGCCGGCCTGGATGGTGCTCTCGCTCAACCCGCGACGCTCGGGCACGACGGTTGCGATCGACGGTCATGACCGCTGGCTGATCCACAATCATCTCAGGCCCGACGAGCCCGAGTTCGATTCGGTCGATCGCGACTGGTCGATCCGGGCTATCCTCGGCGTCGACGAGCGCTTCGAATACAAGATCATCAGCAAGGAGGATTGGGTCGGGCGCCGGCTGGTGGCCGATCGCTTCCGCGACCGCAGGGTTTTCATTTGCGGCGACGCCGCGCATCTCTGGATGCCTTATGCCGGCTACGGCATGAATGCGGGCATTGCGGATGCCGTCGATCTCTGCTGGCAATTGGCGGCGCATCTGAACGGCTGGGCGCAGGTGTCGATCCTCGACGCGTACGAGGCGGAGCGTCAGCCCATCACCGATCAGGTGTCGCGCTTTGCGATGGACCACGCCATGAAGATGATGGCGCAGCGCGGCGGCGTGTCCGCGGAGATCGAGGACGACACGCCGCGCGGCCATGCCGCGCGCGCGGCACTGGCGAGAGCGGCCTATGATCTCAACGTGCAGCAATATTGCTGCGCCGGGCTGAACTTCGGCTATTATTACGATGCGTCGCCGATCATCGCCTATGACGGTGAGACGCCGCCGCCTTACGCGATGGGCAGTTTTACACCCTCCACCGTGCCGGGCGCCCGCGCGCCGCACGTTTTCTTGCGCGACGGGCGGTCGCTCTACGATGCATTCGGCGCGGGCTACAATCTGCTGCGGTTCGACCCGTTGGTCGATGTAGCGCGATTGCAGTCTGCCGCAGCGGCGCGCGGCATTCCGCTCGCGCTGGTCGACATCGCGCCGGACGAGGCAGGCGGCGCCTATGCCGAGAAGCTCGTGCTGGTGCGGCCCGATCAGCACATCGCCTGGCGCGGGCAGGCGGCGCCCGAAGATTCGCAAGCATTATTGGCGCGTCTCACTGGCGCGGCGGCGTAAGCAACTCACAAAAAAACACAGGGAGGGGAATGTGTCTCACGTTGCAAGGCGCCGCATGCTGGCTGTGCTGACGGCCGCGGCCTTCGCCGTGCTGCCACTGCAGGCGGCCGACGCGGCCTATCCGGAGCAGTTGATCAAGATCATCGTGACCTTTCCGCCCGGCGGCAGCGCCGACACCGTCATCCGGGCGCTCGAGCCGGTGGTCACCGCCGAGCTCAAGCAGAGTCTCGTGATCGAGAATCGCGCCGGGGCCGGGGGCAATATCGGCATGGCCGCGGTCGCGCAGGCCAAGCCCGACGGATACACGCTCGGCGTTGCGCCGGCGGGCGCGCTGACGGTGAACCCGCACCTCAATTCGTCGATGCCGTTCGATCCGAAGGATCTCGCGCCGATCACGCTGCTTGCGGAAATTCCCTTCGTGCTGGTCGCGTCCGCGAATATCCCCGCGCACAATGTTGCGGAGACGGTCGCGCTCGCCAAGGAGAAGCCGGGCGCGCTGTCGATCGGCCATGGCGGCAATTCGACGGCGATGCATCTGACGGCCGCGCTGTTCACGCAGAAGGCCGGGATCGCGATGGAGCTGGTTCCGTATCGCGGCACGGCGCTGGCCGCGGTCGATGTTCTCGCAGGACACGTTCCCTTCGCGGTGCTGGATATCCCGGCGTCGATGCAATTGATCCTCGACGGCAAGCTGAATGCGATCGGCGTGTCGTCGGCACGTCGCGTTCCGTCCCTGCCGAAGGTGCCGACGCTGGCCGAGAGCGGGATTGCGGGGTTTGAATCCGTCGGGTGGTTCGGACTTGTCGCTCCCTCGGGCACGCCCGCAGACATCGTCGCCAGGCTGAACGAGGCCTTCGTGAAAGCGCTGAAGGACCCGTCGGTGGCGGAGAAGATCCGGACTTTCGGCGCCGAGCCCGCGCCGACATCGCCGGAGCAGTTCGGCAATTTCATTCAGAGCGAAAGCACGAAATGGGGCAAGCTCATCAACGAGGCCGGCATCAAAGCGAACTGAACGCGATCCTCACGCCACGCCGGCCGGCTTCTCCAGATCGGCCCAGATCTTCGCAAAATAGTCCTGGAATTGCGGGTCGGTGCGCAGGCCGGCGGGGTCGCGGCCGGCGCGGGGCAGGTCGATCACGTGCATCGACCGGACCGTGGCCGGGCGTGCGCTCAGCACGAGCACGCGATCGGCCATCGCGACGGCCTCGCCGATGTCGTGGGTGACGAGAATGGCGCTCTTGCCGCGCTCGGCGATGATCCTGGAGACGTCGGTCTGCATCAGGAGGCGGGTCTGGAAGTCCAGCGCTGAGAACGGCTCGTCGAGCAGGATCACCTCAGGGTCGAAGGCGAGCGTGCGCATGATGGCGACGCGCTGGCGCATGCCGCCGGACAGCGCCGCCGGCTTGGCGTGCTCGAAGCCAGAGAGGCCGTAAGTCCGGATCAGTTCCAGCGCGATCTCGCGCGCACGCGGCTTTGGCGTCTTGCGAATCTCCAGCCCGAGCATGACGTTGTCGAGCACGCTGCGCCATGGCAGCAGCAGATCCTTCTGCAGCATGTAGCCGACATGGCCGGCAGCATCGTCGACGCGGCGCCCGCCGACCTCGACATGGCCGTGGGTCGGCCGCAGCAGGCCGGCAATGGCATTGAACAGCGTGGACTTGCCGCAGCCGGAAGGACCGACGATCGCCAGCGTCTCGCCGCGGCGGAGCTCAAAGTCCACCTTGCGGATCGCCTCGAGCGGCCGCCCCTGCCCATCGAAGGTGACGCCGACATTCTCGGCGCGCAGCACGATCGGTTCTGAAGCTGCGAGATTATGCGCCAGCGCATTCATCGGTCTACCTTCTTGCAGAAGTCGAGCAGCGTGTCGTTGAAGATTTTTGGTGTAACCACGCTGAAGGCGTGTGCGCCCCAATCGACCTCGTGCACGTGGGCATCAGGAATGGCGGCGGCGAGCTCGCGCGTGAGATAGGACGGCACCAGCGCGTCGTCCTTGGCGGAGGACAGCAGCGTCGGCACGTTGATTTCGGCGAGCCGCCTGCCGCCCTCGAACGCCAGGAACATGTCGATGCGCTGGTTCATCGTCGCGACGGAGGGGAAGTGCTTCAGGATCTTTTCTTCCTCGACATCGAGATGGGCGATGTTCTCGGAAATCCATTGCGGCGGATAGAGGAACAGCGGTTGCGCGCGCACATAGGCTTGCGGGCCGGACTGGTTGAGCAGGGCTTTGCGGATCTCGAAGCAGCGCTTCAGGAACGGATCGGCGCGGCCCCAGCCGTTGACGACGGCAAGGCTGCGCAGGCGCTTGGGGTGGCGCAATGCGAGCTCGATGCCGACGATGCCGCCGATGGCATGGCCGACCACATGCGCCGTATCGACGCCGGCATGGTCGAGCACGCTGGCGATGTCGTCGGCCATGCCGGCGATGCTGCGGCTGCCGGCTGCGCTGCGGCCGGTGCCGACGTGGTCGTAGAGGATGACCTGGTGGTGTGCCGCAAGCGCGCCGAGTTGCGGCGCCCAGAATGAGCCGCTGCCGCCCATGCCGGCGGAGAGCACGATCGGCGTGCCGTGCCCGTGAAGTTCGTAATAGATGTCGGCGTTCTCGCCGCGTGCAAAAGCCATGACGTCCCAGCTATTGGAGTGATGTGTGTCGGATCAGGAGAGCAGGCGCCGTTCGATCAGATCGATCGCGCCGTACATCAGCAGGGCCACCACCATCAGCGTCGCGATGCCGACCCAGACCGCGTTGAGGTCGTAGAGCACGCCGGCGTAGTAGATCATGTAGCCGAGGCCCTCCTTGGAGGCGATGTACTCGCCGACGACGGCACCGATCAGGGCGAAGCCGACATTGAGGCGGAAGGCCGCGACGATCCACGGCATCGCGCCGGGGACGATGACGGTGCGCCAGGTCTTCCACCGCGAGGCCCCGAGCGAGCGCAGCAGCTTGACGAGATCGGCGTCGACCTCCTTGGCGCCCTGCAGCGCGGTGATGACCGCGACGATGAAGGTGATGATCGCCGCGATCGCGATCTTCGAGGAGAGACCGATGCCGAACCAGACGATGATCAGCGGCGCCAGTGCGATTTTCGGCAGGCCGTTGAGTGCGATGAGGTAAGGCCGCAGCACCGCGGCGCCTGTCGGCACCAGCCACAGCGAAAGTCCCGCCGCACTGCCGAGCACCGTCCCGATCAGGAAACCCGCGATCGCTTCCCATGCGGTGAGCGCCGCGTCCCGCAACAGCTCGCCGCTGGCGATCAGCTTGGCACCCTTCGCGATGATGCCGCTCGGCTGGCCGTAGAGATAGACCGCGATGAGGCCGAAGCGGATCGCAAGCTCCCAGGCCGCGAGCAGCGCCACCAGCAAGGCGATCTGGAGCAGCGCAATCCGCAATGCGGACGGCAGCTTGAATCGCGCGCCGCCCGTTACCGCGGCCTGGCCAGCGTCGAGCACGGCCACCTCACGACCTCTTGTGCGCGATCGAGGCGATCTCGACGAGGCAGGCCGGCTTCACGAGGCCGCATTGGATGCAGAAGCGCGCCGGCTTCTCGCCCGGGAAATACTCGGCATAGACCTTGTTGACCGCGCCGTAGTTGGCCCAATCGGTGATGAAGATGGAGTTGAAGGTGACGTCGGCAAGGCTCGAGCCCGCCGTCTCCAGCACGCGCTTGATGGTTTCGAGGATGTGCCGGGTCTGGCCGGCGGCATCGCCCTCGTGCACGACGTCGTTGTTGGCATCGAAGGCCAGCGTGCCCGACACGTAGATCACGTTGTCGGCCATCATGCCCGGCGAGAACGGGGCAATGGGGGCGTGGGTGCCGGTCGGAATAATGGCGCGGTCGGTCATAGCGAGTCCTCTTTGGCTGGAACGGCTTCGGTCTGGGCAAAGGCGCGGCGGAAGTCGCTTGCGGACGAGACCCAGCCGAAGAATGTCTCGATGTTGAAGATTGAGGCCTTCTGGATGTAGTCGGGTCCGGCCTGATGCGTCGCGTCCTCCAGCATCACGCCGAAATATTCGAGGTGGAAGCCGTCGCGCAGCGTCGACTCCACGCAGACATTGGTGGCGATGCCGCAGAACACGAGGTTGCGGATGCCGCGGGCGCGCAAAATGCTGTCGAACTGGCTGTTGAAGAAGCCGCTGTAGCGCGTCTTGGGCACCACGATGTCGCCGGGCTTGGGCTGGAGATCGTCGACCAGCGCGTAGTCCCAGCCGCCCTTGGCGAGCAGCTTGCCCTGCAGCTCCGGCCGCTTGCGCATGGTCTTGAGCGCGTTCGACTTGTGCCAGTTCGGCGAGCCCGGCCCGCCGGCCTCGACGTAGTCGGCATCCCAGCCGTTCTGGAAGAAGATCACGGGAACGCCGGCGCCGCGCGCGACGCTGACCACGTCCTGGATCGCCGTGATCGCGGCCTTGGCGCCGGAGATGTCGAAACCGGCGAGATCGAGATAGCCGTTCGGCGAAGCATAAGCGTTCTGCATGTCGACGACGACCACGGCGGTCTCGTCGACGGCGAGCCGGAGCGGCTCGGGCCGCGCCGGCAGGGTGACGTAACGCGCCTCACGCGCGGGAGACGTATTCACTGTCATGACGCGAGCCCGAACTGCTTGGTGGCCTGCTCGGCAAAACGATTGTCCACCATCTGCGCGTAGGGAAGGACGGTCTGCACCGCGCCGCCGCCCTGTTCGAGCTGCATCGCGCGGTCCCATTCGTCCGCGGAGATGGTGGGGTTGCGCGGGATCGCGGTCCTGGAGCCGAAGAAGTTCTTGGTCGCGCTCGCGACAACCGCCGGCGTGACCTTCGGGAAATACTTTTCGGCGACCTCGGTGAAGACCGCGTTGTTCTCGTGCATCAGCTTCTGCGCTTCGGCGATCGCGTTGCAGAAGCCCTGCACAGCCGCAGGGTTGCTCGCAATCGTCTCTTCCGTCGCCATCGCGGTGGTGAAGCAGAGGGAGCCGAGCGCGTCGGCAAAGGACAGCACCGGCACGAGGCCGAACTGTTCGGCCGCGATGCTGACGTCCCATTCGAAGGCGGTGGCGATGTCGGCGCGGCCGTCCTTCACTGCGGCGGCCTGCGCGCCCGGCGGCAATTCGAGGAAAGTGACGCCGGCTTCCTTCGGATCGAACTTGCCGACGGTCTTGATCGCGTAGGTCGGCACCTGGATGGTCGAGGACGGGAATTTCAGCGTGGCGACGGTCTTGCCGCGCAGATCGTCGATCGTCTTGATCTTGCTGTCGGGCTTGGCGATGCCCCACATCGACACGCCGCCGACGATCTTCGCGATGTTCTTGATCTTGCCGCCCTCGCGAACCGCGTTGACCGACATGCCCGGGCTGGTGACGCCGATCTGGCCGCGGCCGGACAGCAGGATCGGCACCGGCAGGGCGATGCCGCCGGCGGTGGAGAGGTCGGCATCAAGGCCGTGCTTGGCGAACAGCCCCTTGTCCGCGGCGACATAGAGCGAGTTGTACATGCCGAGCCGGAGCGCCTCGGCGATCGCGACCTTGCTGCCGACCGCGAAGCCCGGGGTGCCGAGGCCGGTCAGCGGCGCTGTGGCCGCGCCGAGGAGAGAATATTTCACGAGGTCGCGTCTGTTGATCACGTCCCAGTCCTTTGGCTTGTCAGAACAACGAGTTAGCTCGCTATCTGCTCAATTGGTGGTCATTCCTGGTCTTCGCCCAAAATCCTTGCATTGGAGATTTTCATCAACAATCCGGAATAGAGAGATATATTTATAAGATATGCTGATAGATCACCTCGACCTGAAACAGCTCCGCGCCTTTGTCCGCGTCGTCGAGACCGGCAGCTTCAGCGCCGCAGCGCGCGCGCTCGGCATGTCGCAATCCGCCGTCAGCCAGGCCGTGCGCCAGCTTGAGGACGGTCTGCAGGTGCGGCTGCTCGACCGCACCACGCGAAAGCTTCAGCTCAGCAAGGTCGGTGCGGATTTCATGCCGGGCATCCAGCGCCTGCTCGCCGATCTCGATCGCCAGCTCCAGGATCTGCGCGACCTGCGCGAACATCGCCGCGGCCATGTCACGGTGGCTTGCGTGCCGTCGGTGGCATTGCGGCTGATGCCGCGCGTGCTCGCCGCATTCCAGCGCGAGCATCCGATGGTGGCGGTGACGCTGAAGGAGATTTCACGGCACCAGATCTTTGCGGCGCTGCGCGGCGGCGATGTCGATCTCGGCATCGCGAACGTTCCGGGCGACGATCCCGAGCTCGATGCCTCGCACCTGCTCGTCGACAATTTCGCGCTGGTGATGCGCCGCGATCATCCGCTCAGCGTGCGCGATGCCGTGAGCTGGACGGAGGCGTCGAAAGCCGGCCTCGTGGTGATGGCATCCGGCACCGGGATCCGGCTCGAGATCGAGCGCGGAGTCGCCGAGCTTGGCCACGGCACGCCGATCCATGAAGCCGAGCATCCCGCCACGCTGCTGGCGCTGGTCGAAGCCGGTGTCGGCGTTGCGCCTTTGCCGAGTCTCGCCTGGCCGGAGGCCGACCATCCCGTGCTGACCTGGCGCAAGCTGGTCGAGCCCGTGATCGAGCGCGAGCTCTATCTGATCTGGCGCATCGGCCGCGACCTCTCGCCGGCCGCGCGTGCGCTTCAACGCGGCATTTTGGCGGGGGCTCAGGCGATCCGCGACCAGAAGCTTGCCGGCTGACGCGCAAAGCGTGGCGATGACGGGGTTGAACCTGCCATCGTCGCAATCCGACCAACATCCCGCGACCGGCAGGGAGAGAGCTGCCGGCAGGCAGTCAGGTGATTCACGACGATGTTCGACAAGGCCTACCGGCAGCGCCTCGAAGCTGACCTCGCGCAATGGGAAGCCGATGGCGTGATCGCGCCGACGGCGGCCGCCTCGATCCGCAACGTGCTGCCGCCGCTATCGCCCGGCATCAATATCGCGGTGGTGGTCGCCATCGTCGGCGGCCTGTTGATCGCAGCCGCGTTTCTCGCTTTCGTCGCCGCGCACTGGACCGAGATCGCGCGGCTGCTGCGCTTCGCGATCCTGCTGGCCGGCATGGTCGTTGCCGGCGGTCTCGGCGCGTGGTTCGCCACGACGGGCCGCACCGTCCTTGCCGACCTCTGCGCGAGCATCAGCGCGATCATCTTCGGCGCCGGCATCGCGCTGGTCGGCCAGATGTACCATCTGGGCGATGATTTTGCCGGTGGCATGCTGCTGTGGTCGATCGGCGCGTTTGCCGCGGCCCTCTTGACCGGCTCGCGCGGCGCGCTCGCGGTCGGCCTCGTCGCGGCCTGCATCTGGACCTGCATGCGGATCTACGATGCGCCCGATGTCCTGCATCTTCCGTTCGTGGTGGCCTGGCTGATCGCCGCCGCGCTTGCGTTTGCCTGGAATTCGCGCGTCGCGGCCCACCTCGTCGCAATCGCGGTGCTGCCGTGGTGGATCGCGACGTCGCTTCGTTTTGACTTCGATGCTGCCCAGCCGTCCTTCGTGCTCGCGAACGGTGCGGCCCTGCTGTTCGGTGCGGGGCTCGCGATCGCGGCTGCGCGGTCGCCGCGGGCAGGGCGGCTTGGCGCCGTTCTGTCGGTTTACGGCGCGTTTGCGCTGGCGATCGTCGCCTTCCTTGAGGTGACGACGGTCGACGACCTCTTCCGCTTCCGGACCGGTGCGGCGTCGGCCCAGCCGCTATGGGCGATCCTGTGCGGGGCTGCGGGCGTGGTCCTCGCTCTCGTCTCCGCCGCGCTCACGAAGCGCACAGGCGAGATCCTTGCGGCCTGCGCGATCGGCCTCGTCCTGCTCGCCGCGCCGATCTGGCCGGCATCTGCGGCCGGCGAGTCCTGGTTCGCTTATGCCGCGCTGCTTTGCGCCATGCTCTGCCTCGTCGTCTCCGGCATGCTCGATGACGTCCGCCCGCGCATCGTGGCCGGATGGCTCGGGATCGCCGGGGTCATCGCCGGCATCACCTGGGCGGTGAAGGGCTCTCTGCTGCGCCGCTCGGCCTTTCTTGCGGCGGCCGGTGTCATCGCCGTCGTATTTTCCACTGCGCTCAATCGCGCGCTGCCGAGGGCTCAGCGATGATCGAGTCCATCACAAGGTTCTGGCAGCGCATCCCGAGAGCCGTTCTGTTTGGCGTCGCCATCCTGCTGCAATGCGTGCTGCTGGTCCTGATGGTCGCCGACCGCATGCAGATCCTGCGCGAAGGCCGTGAGGTGACCCTGCAGACCCAGCCGGTCGATCCCCGCGATTTCCTGCGCGGCGACTATGTCGTGCTTCGCTACGACATCTCGCAACTGGCGGCAGGCGCACTCGCCGGCAAGACCGCCGAGACGCGCAATCCCGTTGTGTTCGTCAAGCTCGCGCCCAATCCCGGCGGCCTTTACGAGGCTGTCTCGGTGTCCGCCGAGCCTGTCGCGGTCACCGCGCCCGAAATCCTGATCCGCGGCCGCGTCAGCTATTCCTGCGGCTCGACCAGCCGCATCTTCTGCGACAAGCTGACCATCAAATACGGTCTCGAAAGCTATTTCGTGCCCGAAGGCGAGGGCAGGAAGCTCGAGCAGGCCCGCAACCAGCAGAAGCTCCGCGTCGCCGCCGCCGTGCTGCCCTCCGGCCGCGCCGCCATCAAGCGGCTGCTGCTCGACGGAGAGCCCGTGTACGAGGAGCCGTTGTACTAGCGATCGATCGGCTTCGCCTTCAACGCCCGCCGCAGCACGTCCCACATCCGTGCTTCGCTCATGTGCGCCACGTTGAAGCGCATGAAGTGCGACGCCGTCTGCGACACGCTGAACACGTTGCCGGGTGCGAGCACGACATTCTCTTCGAGCGCCGCGCGGGCGACCGCCGTGGCATCCTGCCCGTCGGCGAGGCGGCACCAGAGGAAGAAGCCGCCGCGCGGCATCAGCCAGGGCTCGATGCCCAACGCCCCAAGTTTTCGCGCGACGTCGCGGCGCGCGCGCGTCAGCTTCTGCCGGAGTTCGTCCATGTGCTTGCGATAGCTGCCGCCGGCCAGCACCTTCGCAATGATCTCGGTCGCGACCGGGCTCGGGCCGCCAAAGCTGGTCGCGACCTGGAGATCGACGAGATGCTCGATCCAGTCGGCGCGCGCGGCGATGTAGCCGCAGCGCACCGAGGCCGACAGCGTCTTGGAGAAGCTGCCGATGCGGATCACGCGGTTCAAGCCGTCGAGCGCGGCAAGGCGCGGCGAGCGCTCCGGCTCGAAGTCGCTGAAGATGTCGTCCTCGATGATGGTGAGGTCGTGGGCGGCGGCCGCGGTCAACAGCCGGTGCGCGGTCTGGAGCGAGAGCGTCGCGCCGGTCGGATTGTGCAGCGCTGAATTGGTGATGTAGAGCCGCGGCCGCTCGGCCTCGAGAATCTGCTCGAAGCGCGCGATGTCGGGGCCCGACGGCGTGTAGGGTACGCTGACGATTTTGGCCTGATGCGCCCGCAGCAGCGCGCGAAAATTGAAGTAGCAGGGATCGTCGACCAGCACGGTGTCGCCGGGACGGAGCAGGAAACGGCAGATCAGGTCGGTGGCCTGCGTGCCCGAACCCGTCAGCATCAACTGGTTGATCGAGACTTCGATCGCGTCTTCGGCGAGGCGCGTCAGCAGCAGCCGGCGCAGCGCGAGGGAGCCGGACGTCGAGCCGTAATTGGTGAGCACGCTGGCGTCGGTGCGGGCGAGCGCGCGGGTGGCCCGGCGCAACGCTGCTTCCGGCATCCATTCCGGCGGCAGCCAGCCGCAGCCGGGCTTCGGCACGGCCTCGTCCGTATCGAGCGACTGCCTGGAGACCCAGAACGGATCGACGGCCCGGTCGCGGCGCGGCTCGGCCTCGGTCAGCGCCAGCGGCGGCGTGACGGTCGGCGAAACATAGAAGCCCGAGCCGCGGCGGGCGCGGATCAGGCCTTCCGCGGCAAGGCGATCATAGGCTTCGACGACGGTGGAGGGTGAAACGCCCATCGTGGTGGCGAGGCTGCGAATGGACGGCAGGCGGTCGCCGGCACCGAGCGCGCGACCGGCGACCTTGGCGCGGATCGCGTCCATCACGTCGATCGTCCGCGTTCCGCCGCGACCTTTGACTGGCGTCTCGCGATCCAAGTGCTCGCTGTCCAAGTGTATGACCTTCCATACCTATACAGTTTCGCCGGATTGTACTGGATTGTGACTGGCCTCGCCAGCGCGGAAGGCCGAGTGTCGCGACTCAAAAGAATGGGACGGACATGCAATCTGCGGGCAGCGGCTGGGGCAACGGGCTTCTCGGCGTCATCATCTTCAGCGGCTCCTTGCCGGCAACCCGCGTGGCGGTCGGCGGCTTCTCCGCGCTGTTCCTGACATCGGCGCGCGCGGTCATCGCGGCGCTGATTGGCGTGGTCGTTCTCTTCCTGCTCCGTCAGGCGCGGCCGCAGCGGAAAGATCTCGTCTCACTGGCCATCGTCTCCATCGGCGTCGTGGTCGGTTTTCCCCTGTTGACCGCGCTCGCGCTCCAGCACATTACCTCGGCGCATTCGATCGTCTTTATCGGCCTCCTGCCGCTGTCGACCGCGATTTTCGCCGTGCTGCGCGGCGGCGAGCGGGCGCAGCCGTTGTTCTGGTTGTTCGCAATTCTGGGCAGCGCCACGGTGGTGGGCTTTGCCTTCTCGAACGACGGCTCTACATCGGTTACCGGCGATCTCCTGATGGTCGCCGCGATCGTGCTGTGCGGGCTCGGCTATGCCGAGGGCGCTGCGCTGTCGCGCCGGCTCGGCGGCTGGCAGGTGATCTCCTGGGCGCTGCTGCTCGCGCTGCCGCTGATGATCCCGGTCGCGATCCTGACCTGGCCGCAGACATGGAGCGGCGTCAGCGTGCCCGCCTGGATCGGGCTCGCTTACGTCTCGGTCTTCAGCATGTTCGTCGGCTTCATCTTCTGGTACCGCGGCCTTGCGATCGGCGGCATCGCGCGCGTCGGTCAGTTGCAGCAGCTGCAGCCGTTCTTCGGCCTCGCGCTCGCCGGCTTCCTGCTGCACGAGCCGGTCGCCTGGAGCATGATCGCCGCAACCGCGCTGGTGGTCGTCTTCGTGTTCTTCGCGCGACGGTTTGCCTGAGGCCGCATGCCTCAGGCCTGATCCATCACCGTTCGCGTCAGCGTGCTCCGTGCGAACTTCTTCAGCGGCATCGGCTTGCCGAACAGAAAGCCCTGCACGAAGTCGAAGCCGAGCTCGTTGGCGGCGACGAGGTCGGCGCGGCTCTCGACGCCTTCGGCCACCGCGCGCACACCATAGCCCTGCGCCAGCTCGACGATGTGACGGCACACCGTCCGTTTGAGGCGATCGGTGCCGCTGCCGGTGACGAAGTGGCGGTCTGCCTTCAGCTTGATGAAAGGGATCTTGTCCAGATCCATCAACGACGGCCAGTTGGCGCCGAGATTGTCGATCGTGAGGCCGATATTGTGCAGGCGCATCTCGCGCGCGATCTCGGTCAGGAGGTCGAGATCGCGGATCGCTTCCTCGCTGTCGATCTCGATCGTCAGTCCGCCGAACGCCGGATGCGTCGGCATCCGGCGGCAGAGATCGTGGACGACGTGCGGCTCCTTCAGATACGAGGCCGGCAGATTGATCGAGAGATCGACCTGGCTCTGCCGCTCCAGCAGATAGTGCCAGTCCTGCAGGGCGCGCCCGATCACGAATTCCGAGAGATCGCGCAAATGCGGGTCGTGCGCTTCGGGAATGAAATAGGCGGGCGGCACCACGCCCCAGGTCGGATGCCGCATCCGCACCAATGCCTCGGCACCGCTGCGGACCAGCGTGCGTGCGTCGATCTTGGGCTGGTACCAGAGCTCGAGCCAGCCGGCATGAAGCGCTTCGCCGACATGCACGGCCGGGCTCGGTGCCGGCTCCTCCGGCAACAGCATCGCCACGCGCTCGCGCAGCGTCTCCGCGGCAAACGGCGTCGTCAGCGGCGGCAGCATCGCAAGGCCATATTCCTCGCCGACCTGCTGGACCGCCTTGACGATGATCGACTCGCGGGCGCCGACGGCCAGAACCTTGCCGTCGAACGCTTCGCGCACCAGGATCTCCAGAAATTTTCCCGGCTCGATGCCATCGGCCGCGATGCCGAGCAGGATCAGATCCGGCAGCTCGCTCGACAGCATCGCCTGCAGCTCGTCGGCGCTGGCGCATTCGCTGGTGACGAAGCCGAGATCCTCCAGCACCTCGCTCATGAAGGCGCGCAAGTGGCGTTTGCTGTCAGCCACGCACGCGCGCGGCGTCATTTTTCGCCGCCCGAAGGTCTTTGGCCTCCGTCCGGCGAGCTCAACAAGTTCATCGTTCATCGCAAAACAACTCCCGTTCCGTGACCGGTGTTAGCGACGGGAGCAGTTTCAAATAAGGAGGGCTTCACCCGATTGTTGAATTATCTGGGTAACGTTAAAGCTCGCATCATTTCTAAAATTGTACGGATCTTCTTCGAGAAGTTTTTACGTCTGACTGCGCGTCGCGCACGCGCCTGCGGCAAATCATGCAAGATTTTCCCGATGTGCGATTCCGCTGCGCGCGCGCCAATGTCCTGTAATTGGACGAAGCCGCACGCGCTTCGCCCAATTGAATAATGGACGCCTCAATTGGCTGTGGCCTTGTCGTGTTGAGCCATGCCGACGGCCTTGTAATCGTAGGTCGGATAGAACTCGGTGCGGTAGGGACCCCACGCGGTATCCTCGATGATGCGATTGACCTCGCGCAGGCGCGAGGCCGGCAGGCGCAGCGTGATCACCTGGCCGATTCCCATCATCACGTACCAGCTCACGACCTCGATTCCTGATGGCGGGAAAGATTTGTAATAGCCCTGCTTCTCGAGCTGCGCGTTCAGCTCGTTCAACGGACGCGATTGGTCGTGCTTGAAGAAGACGGTAAGCAGCACCGCGTTGTCGGCGGTCGGCGCAGCATTGCTCTGCGGCGGCGACGTCTGCGCCATCGTCGTCGACGTGAGCGCCAGCGCGCCGGCAAGCAAGGCCGCCGCCGTCAACGGTCGTCGGTTCGATCTCATCGCGAACTCCTTCCCAATGCTCATGCGATGGACCGGAGAATAGGGGCGAGGCGCGCGGCGGACGAACTCATTTTCACGCGATGCGCGCATGTTCCCGCCCGCGCTCGTGACGGTTATGCGACAATGCGCGCCGGCGTCACGGCGCAAATGTGAACTACATCACATGCGCATTGCTGCACCTGCGCTATTGCTCCACCCAGCCGGTGGTGGGCTGTTCAGGATTACAGCTATGTCGATGCGGCGAATGATGTATTGGTGGTTCAGGTTCGTGCTGTCAGGGCGATTTATGGATCGCTTCCTGTGCCTGCCGCGGATGGATTAGCCGCGGGCGCGATATCAGGTCTGCCCGATCAGTTTGCGAAACGCTGCCGCGCCGTCCTGGACGGCGTCTCGTCCCTTCCAGGCCAGATAGGAAAGTTTGCCGCCGAGCGTGTCGTGGCTGCGCAGCCGGCGCGAGCCGAGGATGTGACCGACATTTGACGGAAAGCGGCTGACCTCGGCCGAGACCAGCGCTGCGATCGAGTCCATCAATTGCTGCAGGCGGATGCCCCATTCGCTGGCCTCGATGCCGTCGATGCGGACCTTGAGCGCGTATTCGGTGTCGTAGATTTCGGTCAGCAGGTCGCGTGCGACCAGCACCCGGTTGTGCCGGAGCGCGACCCTCAGCGCGAGGCGCTTGTCGTCGAGCCGGTCGAGCGCCATGGGAACGACACAGGCATAGGGCGTGGCGGCGACATCGGCCGCGCTCTTGCTCGCGGCGGCCCTGGTGGCGAGGCGCACCAGTTCCCACGACGTCTTCAGCCGCCGCGCCACCAGCGCCAGCGCGAAGGGGAGCGCATCGGGATGGGCCTTCTTGAAGGCGTCGAGCTGCGCGGTGATCTGCGCGACCTGGCCATCGTCGAATTTCGCGATCTTCTCGGGCAGTTTTTCGTTGAACTTCGGCAGCGCGTCGCCGGCGCGCAGCACTTGCTGCATCTTCCGGACGTCGTCGAAAGCGGTGCGCGAGGCCGTATATTGCGCGAGCTTGCCGCGGGCGAACTCTGTGCTCTCGACTGAAGCCAACGTGTTCTCGAGCACCTTGACGACCTTGGTCTGGAAGGTCGACGCGGTCTTCAGCACTTCCTTGGGATTGTTGGCGGCCACCTGGTCGTTGATCGCCTTGATGTAGTCGCGCGCCATGGTCGGCAGCAGGTCGCGGCAGATCCACTCCCAGATCGGGGTCAGCGTGTTGCGCGAAATCCGCCCGGCGTTTGCATGCTCAGGCGCGCCGTCGATCAGCAGCAGTTCGAGCGGCGCGAAGAAATAGCGCGAGGGGCTGGTGGCGCGCGCCTGGGTCGATCCGTCCTTGCGAAACTCGGCGCGCAGGCGTGCCTGGATCCCGGCCGAGCCCGGCATGTCGATGCCGCACAGCTCGAGCCGCTCGAGCTCGCTGAGCAGACAGCTGCGCGACAGCGGCGTCAGCCGCTGCAGGAATTCCGACAGGCGATTGATCTCGTTCATGGCACGCAATCTTTCGCAACGATTCCAGCAAGCCTACAGGCTCAATGCATGGAGGCATTTGCGCGCTCTCAATCGTGATCCAGAGAAGCAAGTTGCCGTTAATTATTCCGTAAAATTCGGGGCGGCGGGACCGGCCGGATGGCGATGGGTCGGGGTTTTCGGCCGGGCGGCTCGGGGATCCGGGCGAAATCCTCAACCCTGGAATGATCGCCGCAAGTCTCGCGCAAGCATAAATTGTGCCGCCGCCGGTATTTTAGCGCAAAATTGTCAAAATCACCGTAGTCTTACGGATCAAAAAGTTAACCACAGACCGCCCCCGGTTCCGCTAAACAGATCACATGGGGTCACAGAATGATACGGCCACCGATTCGCCGCCGTCGGAATGGCACGAAAGCAGCACCGCTCCAGCTGAAGAGCTCGATTTCGTCCGCCTGAACGCCGCCCGCGCCAAGGCGGCCGACGAAATGGCCGCCGCCATCGCCCGCGAGCTCAACGGCCCCCTGACCGCGCTCCTGCTTTACATGGGCGAAATCAAGCACCACAGCGATCAGCTCGCGCCTGTTACCGGCGATCGGGCCTATTTGCAGCGGGTGGTCGAGAATGCGCTGGCGCAGACCGAGCGCGTCTGCGGCCTGGTCAAGCAGCTGGCCGGTCCGCATAAGGGCGGCTTGCCGGTCCCGTCCGTGACCGAGGCCCCCGAATTGAAGGTCGCGCGCGCCCAGCAAGCGCCGCGCCTGCCGAGTGCCGAGCTGCCGGGCCCACCCGGCCAAAAGCGCCTGACCAAGCGCGAACGCGAGGTGCTCCGGTTGATCAGCGAGGGCTATTCGAACAAGCAGGGCGCGCTGCGGATGCAGATCAGTCCGCGCACGTTCGAGAGCCATCGCGCCGAGGCGATGCGCAAGCTCGGTGCCCGCAACACTGCGGACCTCGTCCGCGCGGCGCTGCTGCATTCGATAGATTGAGGCTGCCGGCGTTATGCCGCCGGCCGGCGGCGCGCCCGGGATATCGGAATCCCGGGCTTTCCGATTCTGCTCAGAAATAATCTTCGGCGAAGGGACGCGCGCGCGACGAGGGCCGCAGCGGCTTGATCTCTTCCTTCGGCGCGTTCGGGATGATCGTGATGGTCCAGCGCGGGGGCGTGCTCGATTCCTGCTCCAGGACCGAGCGCACGAAGCCAGTCACCGTCGACTCCCCGGACGTCACCGTCGCCATGCGACCGTTGAACTGGGCGATGCGGAAGCGACGGACTTCCTTCTGGTCCGCAGTCTCGTAGGTGAACATGGAAACCCTCCTGGTTTCCCGCGACTATCGCCACCTATGATTAGCCATCTGTGAAAATCCCAAACCGTAGAAGTACGGCGGGTTTCGCACGCGCTTTGCCGGATTCGTTTTCGCGCGAAATTGGACGCTGGAAAGCGTGTCTAGGCCTGCGGCTCCTGCGCGCGCGCGGCGGCGTAGGCGGCGTCCATCCGATCCAGGAGATCGTGGAATGCGGCATCGCCGAGCGTCTCCGCGCTCTTCTCCAGCCGCAGCGCCAGCGCCGCAAGCCTGGCATAGCCGAACGTTCCGGCCGCGCTTTTCAGCGAATGCGCTTCGCGCGTGATCCTGGCGTGGTGCTGGGCGAGCGAAAGCGTGCGGAACAGTTGCAGGCGTGCAGAGGTCTCGCTCCAGAACACCATGCGTACCTCACCGGCGCCATCCTCGCCGATCTCGCGCACGAGTGCGGCGTATGCGCCCGGCTCGCGCGCGGGCTCGGCATCGAGCGCCAGCTCGGCAGGCGCGACGGTCACTTCAAACATGGGGCTGCCTGTCCTGGTCACGGTTGGTTGGTCGCGCGGCCCGTGCGGCACGAGGTGCACCGTTTCTACGGCATTTGAATTTCAGTTCCGGTAGCAGGACAATGCGTGTTTGCAGGCCGGCATTAGCCGCAGATTTACCACGCGACCGGTCAGCGCTGGCCGAGCAGCCGGTCGTACTGGTTCTTCACCGTGGCATAGCACTCGCAGGCGGTCTGGCGCAGGCCGTCCAGGTTCAGAATCTGGATGTGTCCGCGGCTGTAGTGGATGAAATTGGCCTGCTGCAAGGTATGGGCGACCAGCGACACGCTGTTGCGCCGCGCCCCGATCATTTGCGCCATGGCCTCCTGGGTCAGCAGCAGACGGTAGTCGCCCGACAGGTCATGGGTGTGCAACAGGCAGCGCGACAGCCGCGATTCCACGGGATGGGCGGCGTTGCAGCCCGCGGTCTGCTGCACCTGCGCGTAGACCGCCAGCCCGTGGCGCGTGAGCAACGTCCGTAGCGTGCTGCTCTGGTCGGCTGCGATGCGCAGGCGGTCGAGATCCATCACGGACGAGGCGCCGGGAACCAGCACGATCGCCGTGTTCAGCGCGGAGGCATCGCCCATGGTCGAGAGCGTTCCGAGCAGGCTGTCGCGCCCGATCATGGCGACCTGCACATGTTCGCCCTTGGCGAGCTTCACCACCAGCGAGATGACGCCGCGATGAGGAAAATAGGCCCGCGTGAGCGTCTCGCCGGTCTCGACCAGCACGGCCTCGTGCGGCAGGTCGATCGTGCGCAGATGCGGGCGGAGCAATTCATAATCGTCCGCCGATAGTGCGGACAGGAAACCGTTGGATGGACGCACCATCGTTTCCAAAGCTGCCTCCCTTCTCCCGCGCCCGTTAATCGCAATGAGCGAATTCGTTTCCAATGCGCGTAAGTTCCACCATGTTCACGTCGGGATATATTGGCAATTGGTACATTGGAATCCGGACGACTACGCGATGCCGTTTGTGTGCATAGCGGCATGCAGTGCATCGCATCTGCGTCATTGCCGGATTCCGATGATGGCCGCGTGGCGGGCCTTCACGGCTGCATAGCAATCGCAGGACGTCGTCTTCAGCGCGGGCAGATTGATGATTTCGATCTGCCCGCGCGTATAGTGGATGATGCCGGCGCGCTGGAGGGCATGCGCGACGAGGGAAATGGCGTTGCGCCGTACGCCCATCATCTGCGCCAGCGTCTCCTGAGTCAGCGGAAGCATCTCGCTGTCCGAGAGGTCGCGGGCACGCAACAGCCAGCGCGCCAACCGGGCCTCGACCGGGTGCAGCGTATTGCAGAGCAGGGATTGCTGCGCATGTGCGAGCAGCGCCTGCTCATGGCGGATCATCAGGCTGCGAAACGGGACGCTTGCGGCCGCGACGGCGCGGAAGGCCGCGATTTCAAGCACGGACGCGGTTCCCGGGAACAGCACGACCGCGTCCGCCGGCGCGATGCCATCGGCCAGCGCGGCGCCGCCGCCCACGACGCTGTCGCGGCCCAGCATCGCGACCTCGATCATCTGCCCCTCGGACAGGCCGACCGTGATCGACACCGAACCGGCGTGCGGGAAGTAGACATGTTTCAGCGCGGCGCCCGCCTCACCCAGGACAGTTTCCCTGACCATTTCGACTGTCGCGAGATGGGGGCGCAGCAGATCGAGGTCAGCCGCGTCGAGCATTTGCAGCAGCTGGTTGGGCGGGTGGCCGCGCGCGGTCATGCAGACTCAATTCCACGTGTGCGATGGACGATCCGCGCCGCGTCCGGTTCGTCATCCGGTTGCACGGCAAGATAATTATATTGTAAGGGTTGTGGCGCCGTCCATATACCCGTTGGAGGGCAGACAGCCTGTGGCATTTGCGGCGGGATCAAGAAAAGCGCGCCGATTCGCGCACACGTCCGGTGAGTCTGTCCTGCATCAAGATCCGGGAAAGGGTGGTAGGGGACCTCGTGAGCCGCAACCATTGCATCCGCACGGCCGTCGGACACCGATGGATTGTCGGAGCCTCATGGCGCTCGAACTCGGCGCAGCGCGTTGTCTGCGCAAGCCGTTCACGCCCGACGCACTCCTCGTCATCATCAATGAATGCCTGCGAGAGCGCGAAGTCTGCAGTAGAAGTCTCTGGCCGCAGGTTTGCGTTAGGGATTATCGACGGTCGCAGCCGTCGGGTAATTCTTCGTTTACCGTGCGAGCGGCCCGCACCCATGCTGCGTATCGGACACGAAATGCCGTGCGCATGCGTCACCGATTGCGCGTGATCTGAATCTCTTCACGCCGTCCGTGCATATCCCCCGATATTGTCAGGATTCTTTTGCGCACGTCGTGACGCTGTTATCCGCGCGTTTACCTCTCGCGTTGCGCGCCTGACGTCGCGTGCCGGATCTGCGGAAAACCGCAGGCCCATGCGGTCGAATGGCAAACTTCGTTTCAATATCCGTATTAGCACGGAGGATGAAATTAACGGGACCGTGAAAGGGGTTGTCTAACGATCGAAAGCGAAGACTTCCGCCGATTCCAGGCGCGGCTCAGGCGTCGAAGTTCAGTTCAGTAAGGCGTGTCCATGGATGATCTGTTGCGGGAGTTTTTGACGGAGACCAGCGAGAGCCTGGACACCGTCGACAACCAACTGGTGAAGTTCGAGCAGGAGCCGAACAACGCCAAGATCCTGGATAACATCTTCCGCCTG
>NZ_JAVAYL010000225.1:0-452 GCF_054185225.1 Bradyrhizobium sp. 18BD
TCGGAGGCATACCATATTCTAACGCTTCAATGTAATCTTCATCCATTTCATGCGCTTCATCATTACCTTGCGCTTTTTCAACAAGTTGCGCTTCAAAACGACCTTTTTGATCAATAGGATCATTTAATTCAGTAAATGCATTTGCATGCTCTCTACCTACAATGAACAATTCGAAACGATCAGTAAATCTAGGATCTTCAGGATTTTTCTTCGCTAAAGGTGAAATTTCAGTCGGATGACCATAGATAAACGTTGGCTGAATAAGTGTTTCTTCAACTTTTTGCTCAAAGAATTCATTTAAAATATGACCATATTTCATTGTATCTTTAATTTCAATACCATGTTCTTTAGCTAAAGCTTTAGCTTCTTCATCACTTTTAACTTCATAAAAATCTACACCAGTAGCTTCTTTTACAGCATCAACAATATGCAAACGAGTCCAAGCAGATTCT
>NZ_JAVAYL010000226.1:0-451 GCF_054185225.1 Bradyrhizobium sp. 18BD
TATTGCGAATTATGCTAACAGCACCTCTTAATTATGCGGATGCCTACTACCGTAATGCACTACAAATTGTAAATGATCAACAGCATCCGCTATAATTGTTCCGCTACTAGCTGTCTACACTCCGACATCTCGTTATTTCCACCTTTCTTCGCAACCTTCCTTTTTATAGGACTCAATTGGTGTAATAAAGAATGAATAACCTCATCAATTGCTTGCTCTCTTAATATATGCTTAATAAACTCTTCCTTTAGATCGCGTTCCGTTTTTCACGTTTTGCTCCTATTTGGATTTCTACACTTAGCTGTTTATCTACCGCTTTCGAAAGTTACAATCTCTCGCTTTTTCGTAAATTTTTTTATGATGTTTAACCTCTACACGCTATATGATGTATGACCTAACTATATCATGTAGAAACCATAAACTTTTTACTTATACCTTAAAAAGTCGCAGG
>NZ_JAVAYL010000227.1:0-451 GCF_054185225.1 Bradyrhizobium sp. 18BD
GGTAGGGATATGGCCATTTCGGAAACTGATAGCTCATCGTTTCTACTGTTTTACGGGCGTAGTTCACTACCTCAAAATAATCCTTATGCGCAGGATTAAAAACGGCATCAACACGCGTGCGGCGATTAGTTTTGGGATCGACCACTAAACTTGATGCCTTCCAGATATAATGGTTGCTGGTAGCAAAAACAAGGTCAGTAACGCTGTCAGCCTCAAATTTCCAGGTATTGGTAGGGTTGCTCCTGGTGATATCGGCAGCCTCAACATCGGATTGGGTAATAATATCGGTTACCTTATCGCTGATGCTTGCCTGGTTTATCAGTTTTACATATTTGGGGTTATACACCTGTTCTGGGTTTTTGAGGTTTCCTGTAGCCCAAACCTGATAATTGCCCGGTACGGTGATCTCGGCATTAAAATGGCAAAAATCGTTGTAGAACTCCTGCGAGCC
>NZ_JAVAYL010000228.1:0-451 GCF_054185225.1 Bradyrhizobium sp. 18BD
GTTTCATAGTAACGTATTTGCCTTGGCGTTAAATCCGTTAACTTACTTACTACACTCATAGAGAAGACAGCCATATTTCGTCTGATTGCATCATTCGATATCATTGTTCCTCTCCTCTACTTTTGAACTTGTTAATAACTTATCATAATTTTTTTAGGATTTCAAAAATATGTCAGGTTTTCTGACATAAAGCTCAAAACATTGATATAACTGCAATTCCGACCTTTAAAACGCCATAAAACAATCTACAGCTAAAATATTTTTTCAATTTTTAAAAATAATCTGATAAATCTTCGTAAAAAAATTTCACCCAAAACACATTATCATTTAGGGTGAAATTTAATCTATTATATAAGTCCTTGTTCTTTCAACTGATTAACAGCTCTTGTCACAGCAATTTTAACGTGTTCATATGTTAATCCTCCTTGAACATATGCTTCATAAGGAGGAC
>NZ_JAVAYL010000229.1:0-451 GCF_054185225.1 Bradyrhizobium sp. 18BD
TGGGGAGTTTTATCATGCGATTGATCGTGCCTCTTTATTAGCACGTGAAGGTGGTAATAACGTTATTAAATTAAGTACAGGTGATGACGTTGTTGAATTATCTTCTACATCACCAGAAATTGGTACTGTAAAAGAAGAAGTTGATGCAAACGATGTTGAAGGTGGTAGCCTGAAAATTTCATTCAACTCTAAATATATGATGGATGCTTTAAAAGCAATCGATAATGATGAGGTTGAAGTTGAATTCTTCGGTACAATGAAACCATTTATTCTAAAACCAAAAGGTGACGACTCGGTAACGCAATTAATTTTACCAATCAGAACTTACTAAAAGATATAAATAAAGGATGACGTGATTAATTAAAACGTCATCCTTTATTTTTTTGCAAAAATAATTCTAGATGCGTATGTAAAATAAATTTGACAGCATTTTAAACAGCAAATAAAAGAC
>NZ_JAVAYL010000230.1:0-451 GCF_054185225.1 Bradyrhizobium sp. 18BD
AAATACGTTGTTCTTCATGGAAACAACGCCGGAGAATGTCTTCAGAGGAATAAAAATTGCCAACAAATACAGCACTAGTGCAATCAAAGTCTGTATCTAATGTTAAAAAGATTCCTTGAATTTCTTCTTGTTGAAAGGTATTTTTTGACTGTTCTTCAACTAAAATATACATATTATTACTTGGACTGAAGCAATCAACTGTATCTGGAAACATCTTTGTTAAATTAAATTGCCATTCAGCTTGTAATTCTTTTGTGACATTCGTTTGAATTTGCAACATACGAAAGGTCCCTTCGGCAGGTAATTTTGCCTGTTGAAATAAGTAACTGAACCAAGGATGGTTACCAGTAATTGTTGGGTTTTCAGAAATCGGGAAAAGCGCTTCCAACAAATGCTGTTCTTTAATACTTAAGAAAGCTTTATTCACAATGAAAAATTGGTCGTCAACAGG
>NZ_JAVAYL010000231.1:0-449 GCF_054185225.1 Bradyrhizobium sp. 18BD
CCGGTAAAAATCAGGACGAAAACCGTCGATGCTGATCATTACTACATATTTCGACTTTTGTGCATTGGCAGCAAAAGAGGCAAATATTATGAAAAACAAAAGTTTATGAAAAAGCTTCATAGATCTGAATAATTAAATTTTTACAATAAAACTGTAAATCAACATTAGAATGAGTATCTCAAGCCCAACTGGATTCTCCACGGAGTTCCACCAGCACTGGAAATTTTCAGACCTGCACCACTTTCAACATTATAGACATAATTTTTTGTAGCCTGATCGAATGCGGTCATTGTCAGCAAGTTGATATTACCATGATTGTAACTTACCCCGAGGTTTTTATCAATTAAATTAAGGAAGTTAAAACAGTCAGCAGAAAGAGAAAGGTTATGTCTCTTTTGAATTCTGAAGTCTTTGGTTAATCTTAAATCAATTTTATAGTAGAATGGGTT
>NZ_JAVAYL010000232.1:0-449 GCF_054185225.1 Bradyrhizobium sp. 18BD
TACGTCAAAATGTTGATTGCCTTTCTTATCAATATTCAAACTATTACCATCCCAGTTAATAATAACTGGTGTAGCCTTACCAGATTGCCTTTTTAACCCGGTTATTTTAAAGTGATGAGCTTTGGTACCTATATTATGCTCCCAGCTTATTTTAACAGGAAACTCGTAATTAACGGTTAATAGTTTTTCAACAAGCGATGGATCTTCTGCATCAGCGGTCTGGATGGTTCCCCCCAATTTCATTTCATCAACAGATGAATTTGTTGCGGTTGTTAAACCATCAAAATTTATATTAAAATCAGGTTTTACTACTTGAAACCCGAATTTAAAATGGGTAAATTTCGACGGAACCTCGATCAGTTTACTCAGGTCAAAATCTACCGTATATGTTTTTTCAGGGTCAAGTTTGCCGGCCGGCTTAAATTCAACAGTCCTGGCATCAACCCAGT
>NZ_JAVAYL010000233.1:0-448 GCF_054185225.1 Bradyrhizobium sp. 18BD
CTTCTGTTTTTAGGTGTTTTATTTGTCTACCAGGCTCAGGCTCAGCAAAAAGTTTTAAACATCAAAGATGCTGAACAAATGGCACTCGCTAACTACGGTACCATCAAATCCAAAGCTAATCAGTTAAACGCTGCTAAGGCATACTTAAAAGAAACACGTACAGAATATTTACCGGATGTAAGCATCTCGGCACAACAGGATTACGGAACTGCCAACGGTCAAAACGGGCCTTTATATGGTTACCGTGGTTTATCCGTAGCATCATCAGGCCCGGCCCAGGCTAAACAAAACTGGAACGCGGCATTCGGGTCGTTGTATTTAAGCAATGTAAGCTGGGACTTCTTCAGCTTTGGCAAATCACATGAACGTATCAAGGTTCAAAAGAACATCGTTAACCGTGAACAAGCCGACCTTACACAAGAGCAATTTCAACATGAAGTTCGTGTAG
>NZ_JAVAYL010000025.1:0-130375 GCF_054185225.1 Bradyrhizobium sp. 18BD
ACGTCCTGACGCTGGAAGGCCAGAAGAGCGAGAAGGAGGGCAAGACCTTCCTGCACCGTGGCATCTCGGCCCGCAACTTCAAGCGGCAGTTCACGCTCGCCGACCACGTCGAGGTCAAGGGCGCCAGCTTCGAGAACGGCTTGCTTGTCATCGACCTGCAGCGGGAGATTCCGGAAGCGATGAAGCCGCGTCGCATCGCGATCAACGGTGTCGTGCCCAGCAACGCCACGCAGATCGAATCCAAGGCTGCCTGAGGCCATCCCGCGGACCAACGACCAGGCCGCGCGAGCCTTCCCGCGCGGCTGTCCCCTCAACTCGTCTTGGAAATGGAGGAAGCCATGCGGCCGACGACCGCTCTTCACGACAACGTTGTCGATCTCAACGCCATCATTCATCCCGGTACGGCGTTCGAACATCCTCGCGATGTGGTCTCTCACCTCACTTTGAGCCGGTCCGAGAAACGGGCCGTCCTGGCTTCCTGGGCATCGGACGCTTCCGCGATCGCATCGTGCCCCGCGCTGCGTGCGCCACCCGGCCTGAAAGTGCCGGTGACCATCGACGAGATCTTGGAGGCACTATGCGCGCTGGATGACGGCCCCCGGAATCCGCCCGGCGGCAAGGCGATGCGGCTGCGGCCGATTGAGAGGGCCGCGGCCTAGGAGACGGAGGAGTGAAGAAGATGCTTGATGAGAATCTTGCCCGCATCCGTGCACACCGCAACAACATCCTCCGTTATCGCAGCCTGCTGAAGACGACGCTGTCGGACATCGAGCGCCAGTTCGTCGAGCGGCGCCTATCGGAGGAGAGCTCGGCGCTGGAGGCGTTGACGTCCCGGACGTTTCCCATCGCGCTTCCCTTGCCCCCGAGTCCGAGACTGCTGGACCAGCTTCGGGACGGCATGCCGCGGAGGTCCGCGGCATGAAGCTCGACATCGAAAAAGATCGCCATCCAGGCTACGACATCGTGTTGAAGCCGCGCGGGCGGGGGCGGTGGAAGTGGGCCGTCTGCGGGCCCGAAGGAGGAGCCGTGATGACCGGCTCCGAATCCAGCCGTGCGGGCGCGAGGTACAAGGCGGGGCGGGCGCTGTTCATGTTGCTGTGCGCGAGCGCATCGCGTGCGATGTCAGCCGGCGACGGCAGGGCGGCCAACTCGGGCTGATCAGCACTCCGGACAGGTGTCGCCGATCGATTCCATTACGCTCCGGAGCTCGGCTTGGGCTTCGTCGGGCGAGATGCCGGGTGGCGGATCCCGGCGGGCGATTTCGAATGCGCGTTCGCGGGCGTGCGGGTCGGCCCGGTCCTTTGCCCAGCCGTGCTCCTCGCATTCGTGGATGGCACCTACCTCCTGCAGCACGTTTATGGCCCAGCCGCGCAACGTGCGGGTTGCCGGTCGTCGCTCCTTCGTCAGCATCGAGTTCGCTCCTGCTCGGACGAATCCTTCCGCCCCCATGATCGTTCCGAGCGGTTAGCACGGAGCAGGGATTCGCAATCCGCAGAGCCAGGGCTTGTCCACGTGTTCCGCCGAGCCTGTGCAGAACCTATGTCGTCGGCGCCGGATCTTCCTTCACACCGCGGGCGACGATCTGCAGCGCTCCATCCGGAAGCGGGCGCTGCAGCTTCAGAGCTTCGTCTGTAGGCGCTGTCATCCAGGTCTCGACCTCGTCGGGCGTCGTCAGGATCACGGGCATGGCCTTGGGGTGGATCGGCGCTCTCGACCGCGTTGCAGAAGCGATGACGTTTGGCCTGCCGGGTGCGACTATCGGCGAGAGGCGATGGTTGGTCCCGGCGCCCTTGGTTCGATGGGGCCGCCCTGCAGCGCCGCCCGCCTTTCCGCGACCGCATGATCGAACAGTTCAAGGGCCAAGCCGAACGCGGCCAGATCCTCCGGTTCGATGGCTGCCTCGTCGTAGCACTTGAGGGTTTCGCCGATGATCGCGTCGACCTCCCGCTGCGATGCCAGCAGATCCTGTTCGGACCCGGCATCGCGAACTTCCGAGACCACGGTGAGAATGCGATTGCGCTGGTTCGTGTTGTCGTCGCGTTCGTCCCGGTTCAGATACCGACGCAGCCAGGCGGCGGCCGAACCGATCCCGGAAAGCAGAAGCAGAGCAAACCAGAAGTAGTCGCTGTACTTGTCCAGAAAGGTCCGCTCGGTGCCGTTGATGACAGCTGCGGCGCCTCTGTGCACGGACGGCTCTGCCTCCTTCTCCGTCTCGGGCTTCGTGATGTGCGCGGCGCCAGCGACCCGTTGCGTGATCGTGTCGCGGACCGCAAAGAGCTGCCGATAAAAGGCGGCCGCCTTGGTTTCGGACAATTCTTTTCTGGCCAGGATGAGATGGTTGACGCTGATGGTGTCGATCTTGTCCTCGGGCCAGGCCGGGTTGGCGTTGAAGACGCTGGCGGGGATTTCCTCGGCTTCGTAGCGGGAGTGCCGCAGGGCGATCGCCTCGGACGCATCGATTGGAAGAAACTTCGGCGCTCCGCGCCCTCGGGACGTCGCGGCCATGGCCGCGGCCGTGATCTTGCTGTCGAGGGGACCGACGGCGAGATACGCGTCCAGCGTGGTGTCCTGGGCAAGCATTTCGATCTCTTCGGTCCCGAATTGAGCCGTGGCAACCTTGTCGGGTTGCACGCCCGAGCCCTCCAGAATTGTCCGTAGGAGCGCGACGTTGGCGCCGGTCTTTCCGATGATGCCGACCTTATGCCCCGCAAGATCGGCGATCTCTCCGATCTTCGCAGCGGCCTTCTTCTTGGAGTCCTTGCCTGCGCGTCCAGACGGCGACCATATGACGACGTAGTTCTTGCGCAGCACGGCCAGCGTCTGCGCATCAGCCGGCATAGCGAGGTCGCCGCGACCGATTGCCAGGTCAGTTTTGCCGGCACCAAGGAGGGCAAGGGATTCGGCCGCTCCGGCGGTGGTGACAGGGGACAGTCTAACCGTCCTGCTTTCCTCACCGAAAGCATCCGCCATCGCGAGGACCACCTGATGGTCCTCGCTGCCTGCGGGGCCGACGGCGATCCGGAATATCTCGGGCTGAAGGACGTAGAGCAGGGCGGCCGCAGCGGCGCCAAAAACGACGAACCCCAAAGCCAAGAGGATCAGCAGCCTTCGTTGGCGTCGGTCGGGAGCATTCCTGATTAGGTCGGATGGTGACATCGGCAGAACCTAAGAGAACAAACGTCTGCTTGCGAGCCACGAGCGCGCCGCCGTTAACTTTGGCGAACCACTGTCAGTCCGGAATGTTCCGTCGCGCGGGAGCTGCCCGTGGATTCGACCGCGATGCAATACTCCCTTCAACTACCGATGGCGGAACCTTGCCATCATTCGTGGGTTCTCGCATGCCGCATATGGCGGCGAGGAGAACGACATGAACATGCTTCTACTGACGACGGCGATGGCCGCGCTGATCTCGACGGGCGCGATGGCGCAGTCGACGGTCGTCACCACCACGGGCACTGGTCACGCTGCCGCCGTGCAGATCGAGCCGGAATACCGCACGAAGATCCGCACCTACGTCACCGAGCACAAGGTCCGGCCCGTGCAGACCCGCGAGAAGATCGTCGTCGGTCAGCCCGTGCCTCGCGAAGTTGAACTCGAGTCCGTGCCCGCCGATTGGGGTCCGTCGCTCAGCAAATATGGTTACGTCTACTCGGGCGAACGCGTGATGCTGATCGATCCGTCGACGCGCACGGTCGTCCAGGAGATCGACTGAATCCTCCCGGGCGGGGCGCTGAAGCAAGCGGCCCGCCCGTGTCCGCTCCGGCCCCGGCCGATTCCTGTTTCCTTCCTTGCAAGCGGCCGTCCATGCCGATCATCCGATACTTCGTCTTTGTCGGCGCGCTACTGCTGGCCCTGCTCTTCGCTGCGGACCGATACCTGCCGACCCCTGTCGAGCGCGCGGGCCCCTCCGATCCGGACAGGACCATCATCCGGATTACCTCGGCGAGAAGCCTTCCGGAGAAGATCGTGTTCGATACGCGTCCTCGCGCCGATGCGCCGATGATCGCGCAGGCCGATCCAATTCCTGAAGAACGGCAGCACGTGCGCGAAGCCATGGCTGCAATGCCAACAACACCTGCCGTCGAGGTGAAGAAAGAGGCGCCTGTGCGCGCCTCCGCAGGGTCCCGCCCGCAACCGAAGCGATCGGCAAAGCTACAAAAAAGGACGCGCGACCGACGTCTCGCCTTCGAGCGGCACGACCCGTTTGCCGGCGGATGGTGGTGAGCGGAAAACCTGCAATGGCCTAACGGAAAAAGGCCGCTCCCTCGGGGGCGGCCCTTGTTGCCTTCAGGTGCGCCCGGCTCTCACCAGTGGCGGTGGTGCCGATACCAGTGGTGGCGAACGACCGGATACGATCCGCTGGTAGTAGGCGTAGGCCGGCCGGACGACATGGCGATAGCGATAACCGTAGGACGGCGCCGTGTAGTAGGTCGTGGTGTAGCCTCCGCCCCAACGATAGGGTTCGTCGTATCCGTAGTCGTAGGCATAGGGCCCGCCATAATATCCGGCACCGTAGTAGCCGGGGCCGCTGTAGTAGCCATAGCCGGGCCCCCAGCCATATGCCGAGGAAGCAAGCCCGCCAATGACGGCGCCCGCAACCAGGCCGCCGGCGATGCCCGGTCCCCAGCCACCCCAGCCGCCTCGCCAGTGAGCTTCGGCGGGAGACGTCGTGGCCACCGAGCTCAGACCAAGAGCGCCGACCATCAGCGCCGACATTGCAATCTTCTTCATCGAGAATCCTTTCCATTGCGCGCATGCCCCGCCGATAACGGGAAAAACAGGCAATGGTTGCTGCTGGCCCCCGGCGGCGAGAGGCAATGGGCTCGGCGCCGGGCAACGTCACTCGAAGCTTCGAGCTTCGACAACAACATCCACGTCGGAGAGGAGTTCGATCCGATGCTGCGGCGCGAGAGCCTCCACAGGGCTCCGCAAGAAAAGCGCCTTGCCGCACGCGTGCCCGATCTCGATATCTTCTCGCAGGCGCTGGTCGAGCGCCTGAACGGCGGCTGGCGGATCACCGACAAGGGCTGGACGGTACTCGACTTCATTGAGAACAGGTCTTCCGGGCCGCAGACGGAACGGGATGCTCCTGTCGAAGATCTCTCGACCACAGAGCCCGCGCCCAGATTTATCGCCTCCACAAGGGTTGGCCGCAGCCAACGCCTGCAGCGCCGCAGTGCGGCGCGAGCGCGAGCGCGTGCCAAGGCGTCCTGACCCTTCGTCTAAGGATCGGGAAAAAGCAGAAACTTTCGCCATCGCGTTGAGTTAGCAGCGACAAGATGCGATCGCTTGGAGCGTGAGGATGGTCGACGAAGTCACGGTGAGAACGGCGGCAGAGACGGCCTGGACCGTGTATCGGGCGGCGCGCCCTGACGTCGACGTTCAGGACAGCCGCCGCTGCCTGCTCGAGCGCTATCTGCAAAAGGGACGGGACGAGCGAGAGAGCGATGCCGAAGAACTCGCCAGCTTCGAGATAGCCTACCTGCATCAGCTTCCCGAAGACGAATGTTGACGGGTATGAAGACGTTCGTCGCGCGCGTTGCTCGCGAGAGCACAAGGCCCGGTTGGTCGCTGCTCGCGATTTGGTACCTCATTTCTGCGGCCATCGTGATTGCCCTGCGGTTCGCGGTCGGGGCCTAGCCGATGCGGATTGCCCAGCTTGCTCCATTGGCCGAGAGCGTTCCGCCGAAGCTTTATGGCGGCACGGAGCGCGTGATCGCCTGGCTCGTCGACGAACTGGTCGAGCTCGGACACGACGTCACCCTGTTCGCGAGCGGGGATTCGAAGACGAAGGGAAAGCTCCACCCGGTCTGGCCGCGCGCGCTGCGCCTGGGGCGGAGGGGCGCGGATCCGAGCGCCACCTGCGCCCTGTTGATCGAAGCGATCGCCGCGCGCGCGGGTGACTTCGACGCGATCCACTCCCACGTCGACTGGCTCCCTCTACCGGTGCTGCGGCGGACAGGCGTCCCGTTCCTGACGACGATGCACGGCCGGCTGGACCTTCCGGGTCTGTCCGATGTGATCGGGGCTTTCCCGGACGCCGCCTTCGTCTCGATTTCCGACAACCAGCGTCGACCGCTTCCAGATGCGAACTGGCTCGCGACGATCCAGCACGGGCTGCCCAATGATCTGTTTAGGCCGTCCTACGAACGTGGTTCGTACCTGGCCTTTCTCGGGCGGCTGACGGCGGACAAGGGACCGGAAGCCGCCATACGCATCGCACGCGCCGCGCGGATGCCGCTGCGGATAGCGGCTAAGATACCTCGCGCGGAGACGGCCTACTTCAAGAAGAAGCTCGAGCCGAACATCGACGGCGGGGAGATCCAACTTGTCGGCGAGGTGGACGAAATCAGGAAGCAACCGTTCCTCGCCGGGGCCGCCGCCTTGCTGTTCCCGATCGAGTGGCCGGAGCCGTTCGGGCTCGTCATGATCGAAGCGATGGCGTGCGGTACGCCCGTGATTGCCTACCGAGCGGGTTCGGTGCCCGAAGTGGTGGAAGACGGCGTCACCGGCTTTATCGTGGACAACGAGGAGCAGGCGATCAGGGCGGTGAACGAACTGGGTCGGCTGGACAGAAGAGTGGTCCGCGCCAGGTTCGAGGAGCGCTTCCCCGCGAGGCGGATGGCGAAGGAGTACGAACACCGATATCGCGAGCTGCTCGGTCGCGGAGAACGCGAGGGATACGAGAAAAAGCCAGTCGGAACAGCCTCGGAGTCTCTTCGTTGAGTCGGCGATCAGGAGGCTCGCATGAACATCGTTATTTCCGCGACGGCTGCTTTTGTTCTCCTCGCAACGACGGCCGCGCCTGCGGCCGAAGTGCCTCCTCCAAAGCCGAACGCGGCTCGGGCCGACGACTCAGCGAAGCAAGCCGAAGACTGTTTCGAAGCAGGTTTGGCCGCATTTCTCGCAGGCTTGCCTCCCCTCCGAGGGTAGCGGCGTTTCCGTACGGCTCGTGACCACCGAACGTCGGTAGCTGACTTGGTCCGGACCTCATGAAGTATGGATCGAATGCTTTGCGGAGCGTTCTGAAATGTTGGTCGGGAACATGTGGCAATCGCGGGCGTTGGGGCCCGGCATCTGAACGGGTGCAGCTCACGTTGAAGGAGATAATCGATGAAAGGCTTTCTTGCCGTCGCTCTGCTTAGTACTGCCGCGATCGGCGGCGTTGCGTTCGCGCAATCCACTCAGCCGGCCGATCGCGCTGCGCCGGCGGCCGCCGCTCAGTCTGCCGATGCGAAAATGGCGCTCAAGGGCAATTGGCGCGCCTCGAAGTTGATGGGCCTGAACGTCTACAACGAGGCCAACGAGAAGCTCGGAGACGTCAACGAATTGCTCGTCGACAAGACCGGCAAGATCAACGCAGTGGTAATCGGAATCGGCGGCTTCCTGGGAATGGGCGAGCACGACATCGCCGTGTCCATGGACAAGCTGAAGTTCGTCGAAGAGCCTGTCCGGACAAGCTCGACCAGCACCTTGACCACGTCCCGCGAAACGACCACCGGCGCGGCTTCGACCAACACGACGAGCCGCAACGCGAACGATTGGGTGCCCGACCATGCCGTCATGAGCGGCAACAAGGAGCAGCTCAAGGCGCTCCCGCAGTTCAAGTATTCGGATTACCACTGACAGGATAAAATGTCCTTCGAGTTCGAGGGCCTCCATCTGGAGGCCCTTTTCGTTTCGGATCCCGCGTGCCGAAGCAAAAACGGCCCGCCCGGTATGCCGGGCGAGCCGTTCGTACGAACGCGTGTTCGCTCAGTGCATGTGAACTATCCAATAGCCGACGCCGCCAACAACGAGCACGGCGGGAACGGCCCATAAAATCAGTACAGGCATCTTCTCCTCCAATTGCTGTCAGAACGTTTCGCCAGGCCGGCTCGGCCCTGCGATAGCCGTTTACTGTTCGGTGCAGACCTTGGTGGTCTTCACGGCGGACTCGGCCTCCGTGTTGGTCTTGTAGACGCCGTCGCCAACGACCGTCGTGGTGGTCGTCGTCGGCTTGGTGTCGACGACGGTGCACTTCTTGGTGGTCGCGTCGCGAACGATGTAAAACTCGGCGGCGCTCGCGCCCTGGGTACCGAGGGCGAAAGCGGCCAGAGCGCCGCACACGATCAGCTTCTTCATGGTGTCCTGCTCAAGCAGTTCGTAAGTAGTCACTGCCAACGAGGAGGCGTGGCCGAAGTTCCGGTTCTTCCCGCCTCCAGACGGTGCGTACCATTTCGCTACACTCCGTCGGAGGAAGAAATTCGGGAATATTCGTTGCCTACATTTCCCGGATAGGAACTGCACGACGCATTAGTGGTTTGGTCGACGTCCACTTAGGAGGTTTCAGATGAACAAGCGTTTATTCTTGGCTACGACCGCTTTAGTCGCCCTCGCGACTTCGGCATTAGCGCAATCTACTCCTGGCACGTCGAACTCCAGTCCGTCCGCGACGCAGCGTCAGCAGGATTCCACATCGACCACGTCGCCATCGACACCGACCACGTCACCCGGTGCGTCGTCCGGGTCCGCGCAGACCAATCCTCCGACGAATTCCGCCCAGACGCAGTCTCCGTCCTCGACCGGTCAGACCGCGGCGGGCGGGTCCAACTCCGGCAGCGGCACCAACACGACGCAGGCGCCTGCCTCGAACAATTCGACCAACCAGGCTCAGACCAATCCCTCCAGCCAGAACACGACGCCCTCGAACCAGGCGCAGACCAACTCGCCGTCGAGTACGAACAATCAGACGCAGAGCGCCAATCCGCCTGCCTCGGGCGCCAACCAGGCGCAGTCGCCGACGGGGAGCGGATCGACGAACACCGCGCAGCAGCCGAACAATCAGCAGACCACGGCCGACCGTTCGTCGAACACCAACGTGAATGCTTCGCTGAACATCAACGATCAGCAGCGGACCCGCATCAGCGCGTCGATCTCGCACCTGAACGTGCAGCCCCTCACCAACGTGAACTTCTCCTTGTCGGTGGGCACCGTCGTTCCCCGTGATGTCCGCCTGCAGCCGCTGCCGGCCGAGGTCGTCGAGATCGTGCCCCAGTATCGGGGCTACAACTTCGTCCTGGTGAAGGACGAGATCGTCGTCGTGGAACCGTCCACCTACAAGATCGTGACGGTCCTGCCGTACTCCGGCCGCTCGACCGCGTCGGCGCCGGCGCGCACCGAGCAGCGCAAGGTAACGTTCAGCGACCGCGATCGCGAGGTCGTCCGCAAGCACGCCAACGCGCGCCCGATCGAACGCGAGCGTCGCACGACCGGCAGCACCGTCCGGACCGAGATCCGGACCGGCGAGCGCGTACCGGAGGGCGTTGAGATCGAGGCGTTTCCGGAAGAGGTCTATCGGGATGCTCCGACACTGCGGGAGTACCGGTACATCAACCGAGACAGCCGCACCTACATCGTCGAACCACATGAGCGTCGCGTCATCGAAGAGATCGATTGATCCCGCAGCGGAAGGAGAAGAACCATGAAGACCATCGTGCTGGGAGCGCTCACGGCAACCCTGATGGCGGCGTCGGCAAATGCCGCCCCGTTCGCGCCTGCGGCCATCGCGTCGACCGAGGTTAGTGGCGTCGAGCAGGTCCGTCTCGTCTGTGACGAGTATGGCCGCTGCTACCGGACCCGCGGCCCCCGCTACGTCCAGCGCTACTACGGCGGGGACGACGGGTATGTGGTTCGCCGAAGCTACGGCTACTACGGCGGCCCCGGCTACCACGATCGCGGCTATGGCTACTACGGCGGTGGCCCGAGCATCGGCTTCAGCTTCGGCACCCGGAGCTGGTGAACTCGAGAAAGGGGCCGCTCTTCGAGCGGCCCCTTCGGCATTATGCTCGCTTTCGTGGAGAAGAGATGTCTGCTGTTGCGAAGCTCCTGAAGCAGAAGGAGGAGCTGCTCGCGCGCCTCGACAACGATCCGGGCCCGAACGAGCGCACCGAAATCCAGGCGCTCCTCGCCAAGATCGAGACCGCGCTGAAGCTGCTCGGCGCCCAGGATTCCGCCGCTGCCCAAGCCGACGAATAGCACTCAGCGAGCGATTTCCCTGAAGCTAGTCCCGATGGACTTCCTGCTGGGATGAAGGCCCCAGCTCGGGGGGCTTGGGGGCTATGAGCTGGGGCCAGTTCGGGGTCGCCCCTTGGGGGGCCAGGGGCACTGGGGAAACTTGGCAGTGGCGTTCTCGTTCCTACTCAGAGTGGTGTTTAGTCGACCTGAGAGGAGGCGCGCAGCGGAAGCTTCGATTTGATCGGTGAGGCGCGGCTGCTAGAGAAGCTAGGGGTTGGGTGTGCCCTTGGCCTCACCGAGCTCCTTGACCATCCGCACGATCTCTTCCGGATGGAAGGGCTTCTTCACGATGCGGCTGCTGGGGACGGGGCGTGGCGTGACGGGTGAGAAGCCGGTGGCGTAGATGACCGGCAAATTCGGATACTGCTCCCGATAGCGTTCCGCGATCTGCCACCCATCCACCTGTCCGGGCAGCCTGACGTCGGTGACCAGCACATCCACGACGCGGCGTTTGCACCAGGCCAGCGCCTCCTCTCCCGTGCTCGCGTGGATCACGTGATAGCCTGCCTCACGCAAGGCATCGACGACGAATTCGCGGATCAGCGGGTCGTCTTCTACCAGAAGTATGCTCACTGTTGGCTCTTAAAATCGCTTGCGTCATCAAGCAGTCGAACGGCGCAACGGGTCGGTCGTTCCCTGATTCGGTGGAGGCTTGCACGAGAGCCGGGTCGTTGCTTAGAGTCGAGGAACGGCTGTCCGGACAGACGGTTTTTTGTTTATGAACAGGCTCTACCCGCTGGTTCTGGAGCATCGGCTTCCGACTCCCGTTCGGTACGGCATCTCCGCGAGCATCATGCTGACCAGCGCCGTACTGCAGATGGCGCTGCAGATGCAGACCGGCTCGCCGGGGTACTTTCTTCTGCTTCCAGGCGTGTTTCTTTCCGGCCTGATCTTCGACCGCGGCTCCGGAATTTTCGCAGCCATCATCGCGGTCGCGGTAGGCGTCTACGTCAGCTATGCCGGTGGGAACGGCATTGACTATTTGGCGACCAATGCGCTCTTCGCGATCACTGCAGCCGGGACGGCCGCCGTCGCCGAATTTCAACGCGCCGAACTGCAGCGGGTAGTCCTGGCGGACAAGACGAAAGCCTTGCTTCTGCAGGAGATGGCCCACCGGACCAAGAACAACCTGGCGATCCTCGGCGGGATGATCAGGTTGGAGGCAAGGCACGGCGGTTCCGAAGCTGCGGCCGCGCTGGAAGCCACTGCGCGCCGGCTGCAGGTGATGGCGGAGCTCTACGACCACCTCTCGCCTAAGCGGGACTCGCGCTCGGTGAACATGCGCTATTTCCTGAACGACGTCGTCGAGAAGGTCTTCCAGTCCTTGGCTCCTTCCGGACCGATCGCGTCCCAGGTGGTCTGCGACGACATCGACCTCGCGAGCAAACATGCGCTTGCTATCGGCACGATCACGAACGAGCTGGTGACGAACTCGATTAAGTACGCTTTTCCCGGCGACAGACCCGGCCACATCCCGGTTACGTTCTCCAGTGGCAGCGGCATCGAGCTCTCGGTCTCCGACAACGGCGTAGGCCTCCGGGAGGGGGAGCAGCCGGGCGGATTGGGGTCGCGGATCGTTCAGCTGCTGGCCCAACAGCTGGAAGGCGAAACTTCCTACGACAGGCTCGATCCTGGCCTTAGGGTCCGGGTCCGGGCACATCCGCGTTAGATGTCCTTAAGCGGAGCGCTTCACCAGTTCCAACGTTCGCCTACCGAGAGATCGGATTTCATACCCACAGACGGGCTGCTTTTCACGTTTGGGCGCTATTTTTTCTGACCGACTGTTTTGCTTGCTCTTGATGCGATGTGAGGGACGCCAGTTCTCTGCTTGCTTGAACTCTCACAAACACCTCTCAATCAGCCAACGCGAAGTTCAAACCAGCGCGCACGGGTCGGACGCAAACGAAGACCCATGGAGCGCACTCCGTTCTCCCAAGGGACGCCGCAATGAAATCGCAACGAATTGGGCGAAACGATCGTGAACAGAACGCGACCGGCGAGGCTGCCGTATCAAGAAAGTCAATGACTTAGAAGATCCTCACTGCGTTCGGGACGCAGGGCATCCCTCAGTCAGATCGCAACTTGAACCGAATGTCGGTATCGGTGGTTGCGCCTCCGGGATTTGAACCCGGTTGGGATCAATCAGGCAGCGTTCGTGCGAACGGCGGTTTTTGGCGGGCTGACGTTGCCCCACTCGCGAGCTACGATGCCCTCCTGTAAGAAAACAAGGCTTCTGAAATAGTGGGTTTCACGATGTAACGGACCCCCGCTACCAAGCGTGACCCACTATTCTCAGGAGTGCGTTTCGGACTGTACAACATTGAGAATTGCGGTTTCGAACGCACGCTCGACGCAGTGAACCGATGGCAAATCGGGGGCAATGACCAACATTCGATATTGTTGCGGCGATCTCGAAACCTCCGAGACGACAAGAGCCATTTCCTCAAAACACGCGGCGGAATACTTCAGGGCGTTAGTGTAGAGGCGTTCCGCGATCTCCACCGCTTTGGCCAGTTTTCGACACGAATTTGCGGTCACCCCAATACCGACTCCGATATCGCTGTTCCCCGAGAAACCTTACTTCACGCCCGGCGGGTGTATTGTCGAGATGCTCGACATTGACCCCGTCGCTGAGTGGAGTTCGCTCCAGCAGTCCGCGAAAGCAGGCCGTGTGGCGCCGCTTGATTGCATCCGCTTCGCCAAGTTCGACGAGCTTGCCCGATGCATAGGAGCGGATGGCATTGAGCAATCTATAATTTGTGGTGTCCCCGAAGGGAGTCACCGCAACAAGCGACTTATTGACCAGGTTCGCGAGCCCGTCGATGACTTCCGTATCGTCAACGCCTTTATCCGCCGCGACCGCGATGGCGTCCTCTAGTGTGAAGGCGCTTGAAAAGGTCGAGAGCCGGCAGAGGATCAATCGCTCAGGCTCGGATAGCAGATCGTAACTCCAGTCCAGCATTGCGCTTAGAGTTTTATGTCTGGGTGGTGCCGTGCGTCGGCCGGTTCGAAGCAGGTTGAACCGATCGGCAGGGATTTCTAGGGTTTTTTTCAGACCCCAAGCGTTGACGCATCCCGCGGCAAACTCAATCGCAAGAGCAATTCCGTCGAGCCGGCGGCATATTTCGCCAACAACGGGGGCATCCGCATCACTCAATTCGAAGCCGGTCCCGCTGGCGGCCACGCGCTCAACGAATAGCTGAACTGCCGGGAAGTCCAGCGCGCGCTTCGCTGAGAGCCCCGCTTCAGCAGGGGGCCCGCCCAGCAGGGGCAACCGATACACAAATTCGCCCCTGACGCGCAATGGTTCCCGGCTCGTCGCCAAAAGATGAACCCGCGGCGCTTCGATAAAGAGACGTTCGGCCAATGCCGCTACGGTCTCGATCACATGCTCGCAGTTATCGAGAATCAGCAACATCCGCCGGTCCTGCAGGAAGTTGATCAGGTCGGGAGTTGGGTCGTCGGGTTTGATGCAAAAACCGAGGGCCGACGCGACCGCGCTCGGCACGAGAAGTGAATCATTGACGGATCCCAGATCGACGAAGCAAACGGCGCCCGCAAAATCCTCCATCTGCCTGTGACCCACGGAAAGAGCGATGGTCGTCTTGCCGATGCCGCCGGTTCCAACGACGGAGACAAAACGCCCAGCGACCAACTGCGCCAATGGTTGTTGAATCGCTTCATCACGTCCTACCGTTCCAGCCGGGCAATTCGGCAGCTTGCATGATCCATCGTCCACTCGCCGTTCGCCATTTGTCAGGACTGTTGCGCTAGAACGGGAGACGGGTGCCACGAAGCAATAGCCCCGCCCGGAGTGCGTGGTCACATATCTCGCTCCCGCCTCGCAATCCCCGAGTGCCTTGCGAAGCGAAGCGACGTGAACTCTAAGGCATCCTTCGTCGACCGTAACATCCGGCCAGACATGCTCCATCAGATCACTCTTACTGACAATTGTTCCGGCGCGTTCGACCAGATGCGCCAGAATATCGAAAGCGCGACTGCCGAGACGGAGCGGAGTGTCGCCTTTATCGAGTCGCCTCTGCTTCAGGTCCAACCTGAATGGACCGAACGAGGTAATGTTGTTCACCTGAGGCTCTGTCTGGTTGCTCGTCCGCATACTCTGATCCCTTCTCGAGTAGGCAACGGCGGATAGTTCGGGCCTGGAAACCACACCAATAGCTCGGGTCATGAATGGTTGTGCCGGCTGCGAACTATTCCCTTTGCATGTCAATAGGGAGCGACGAGTCTCCCGAGGCGTCGGCGATACTAACGCCACGGGATATCGCGCCCAACTGAACTTGTGACGGCAAGGTGGACCGAAGGGTGTAGCAGCAGTCCACCCTGGTCCAGGGGACCTAGACCAAAGGATAGTGAAGTATGGGGAAGTCCGCTCTTCGGCCGATTGAATTGGATCGGGCCGGAATGGCGCCCGTTCGTGCCATCTTCGCGTGACAGCGAGACCGGAATTGCGACCGTGACCGTCGGCAGGTCGGGGAGGCCCGCGATTCTCTACGGCTTTGAGAGACCTATCCTGTCGACCATTCTAACCAGTTCAGCCAACGATACCGCCTGCATTTTTTGCATCACGTGGCCGCGATGGAGTTTGACCGTCGCTATGCTGATTCCGATGTCCGCGGCGATCTGCTTGTTCAGGCGACCAGCCACCACGTGCTCCAGCACCTCACGTTCGCGCTGCGTCAAAGTAGCGAGGTTCGCCCGGATATTCGCAACCGAACTCTCCGTCTCGCGGTGTTCGCGGTCCTTATCGATGGCCAGGTGGATTGCATCCAGCAAATCCTGATGACGAACCGGCTTGGTCAGGAATTCGACCGCGCCTGCTTTCATGGCCCGGACCGACATTGGGATATCGGCATGGCCGCTGATAAAGACGACCGGCAGAAATATGTCTTCCGCCACGAGACTATCGTAGAAATCCAACCCGCTTCGCCCTGGCAACCTGATATCGAGGACGAGACATCTGAGGCCGCTCGGAGGATCACTGTCGAGAAACTCCTGAACCGAAGCGAACAGTTTTGTTCGCAAGCCTACTGACTTCAGAAGGCCTTCGAGCGCGTCGCGAATATCCTGATCGTCATCAATAACGATTACGGTCGGCTGAGCATCGTTACGCGAGGTCGTCAATCGGCGTTCCTTTCTTCGGCACTGGTAACGTAAATTGAAAACTGGAACCAACAGGAAAGCGCGGCGATGCCCAGAGCCGGCCACCATGCGCCTCCACAATCGAGCGCGAGATCGACAAGCCCATGCCCAGACCCTCGTGCTTGGTTGTGAATAGGGGATCGAAAATGCGATCGCCATTTGCTGGATCAAGCCCGATGCCTTCGTCTTCCACCGCAACGAGAACGTCATCCTCGCCGCCGAGCCGCGTTTTGATCCTTACTACTCGCCGCTGGTGCTGGAGGCCGCTCATTGCCTCGATGCCGTTCATGACCAGGTTAGCGACAACCTGCTGCAACTGAACCCGGTCCCCCATGATTGGCTCGAGTCCGCTGAACAGATCAGTTTCGACGAAGACTTCATGTCTGGCAAGTTCAGCCCGAATCAATTCGAGAATGCTCTCGATCAAGCCATTCACGTCAAGATTAGCCATTTGTGATGGCGATTTGCTGGCCAGCGCGCGAATACTCCTGATGATTTCTCCGGCCCGGTGGCCATTTCTGACGATGCGTTCTGCGGCATTTCGCGCTTCGGCAAGATCAGGTTCGGGCCTGGCAAGCCAGCTCAAACACGTTTCGGCGTTGGTCACGATTGCCATCAGCGGCTGATTTACTTCGTGTGCGATCGATGCGACGAGTTCACCCATCGTTGTCAGCCGGGCAACATGCACGAGGTCCGCCTGGGCATCGCGTAATGCGTCTTCGTTGCGTTTGCGCTCTGTGACATCGATTGTCGTGCCGATATATTCCCGCACTTCTCCGGATTGCCCTACAATTGGCCGGCCTGCGCCGTGTACATATTTGACCGATCCGTCCGGAAGCAAAATCCGGAAATCAAACGCGAAACCGGTGCCGTTGCGGACCGCTGCGTCGAGCCTTTGCTGAAGATAGGGGCGATCTTCCGGATGCACTCTCTGCTCGAACAGCTGGAAAGTCAGCCCATTCTCCGCCGTCGGATTGTAGCCGAAGATTCGACTATGTTCCTCCGACCAAACGAGCTTTCCGGTCGCAATATTCCAGCTCCAGCTGCCGGTGTGGCTCATTCTTTGCCCTTCCGCGAGAAAGGCTTCGCTCCGTGACAGGTTAGCATAGAGGTATGCGTTCTCTAGAGAGATCGCGGCCTGCGACGCCAGGAATTCCAGCACTGCGACGTGGTTCGGCGAAAACGCATTCGCCGCCAGGTTGTTTTCGAGGTAGAGTGCGCCGACGAGCTTGGCCTGCTTGATGATAGGTAGACACAGAACAGACTTGGGACGGCGCTCCTTCACATAATCATCGCCCGATAGCAAATCGCTTGCCGTGGCATCGTCCAGGATCAGGCCCTCTCGCGTCCTAACCACATATTTAAGTGCGGAATGAGGGAAGCTGCCTGACGAAATTGACTTCCTCTGAAGCGTGACCTCGATCGTGCCGTGAATAGTGTTGGCTTCCGCCGCAATCTGCGGCTCGTTGTTGTGCAGAAGGATGAGCATGCCCCGCTCAGCTCCCGCATTTTGAACGGCGATTCGCATCAGTGTCTCAATCAAGGAGTCCAGCACGATCTCGCTGGAAAGAGCTTGCGAGGCCTTGAACATCGTTCCGATATCCAGTTGCTCGACGGGCGCGTCGAAGGTTCTGGTCGGAATCGGCGAGGTCGGATAGCTTCGGACATCCGGGTAGTCGCGATCAAGCTGATGAACCTTGGCCTCCGCCCCCCAACGGAGATAACAATTTCGCGCGTCACGGAGATATGTGTCGGAGATTTTGTTGAATCCGCGCACCATGTAAAATCGTGCGGCGAGTTCATTGGCGATCGCCTCGTTCTGGACGAAGCCGTGTTCGCGGGCCAACAGAATGGCCTCCTCGTATAGGTGCTCTGCGTCGAGGGCGCGACCGTCCAGGCGCGCGATTTCGGCTCCGAGCACGGCAGCGCGGTCTGCGAAATTCTCGGGGCAGTTCCTTGCCCAACCAACAATCCGTCCATGATGTGCGGACAGTGCTTCCAGATGTTGCTGCCGTTGAGCAGGAATCGCCGAGTCACAGACCGCCGCCAGCGTGAGCGCGCTGTAGAAATGATATTCAACCAGTTCGAAGTCCCCGAAAAACGACCAAAACAAAGGCGCCGCTTTCGACGCCATCGCGAGCGCGGATGGGTAGTCACCCAAAAGGAAGTGCACTTGAAGCTTGCGTATCCAATAACAAGCCATCGGCTTTGCCAGCTGGGGATCACTCTCCAAACGCTGTTCGAATTGCTTCTCCACAATCACTGCGTCATTGACGGAGACAAGATGCGAGGTGGGGACTCTAAGATTCCGGATCAGCACGAGTTGCCCAGTTATGACATCCATGACGAGACCGAACTTCGCCTTTCGTGCAGATGCAAGGGCATTCTCCGCCTCCAACTCGACTTCGCTGAGCGGCTCTCCAGCAGCGAGGAGGTTGGTAACCATGTCGGCAGAGCTACAGGCTGCAAAAAAAAGGTCGCCGGCCTCTTGCGCCGCTTCGAAAGCGCGCCGCACAAGGGAACGGCAGGTCGGAAGGTGTTGCATCCATGGAGCGATGTGATTGCTGAAAGTCTGGTACACGCGGGCCCGGAAACGATCATACGTCTCCGTTAATTCCAGGCCAACTTTGCTCAAACGGTAACCCGACTGAAAGTCGTCGAAGACATGGCCCAAATATATGCCCAAAGCCACGTAGGCATAGGCCGACGCATCGCTGTTGCCATGTTCAAGACTAAGCGCCGCCATCCGAATGGAGATGATCACCCCGAGGTTCTTGCTCTTGCCGCTGAAGGTGGCTGGTACCACAAGTACCGACAGCACGTTCATGACTGCGTACTGATCGGCGTCAAGCATTGGCGGCAAGTCAATGAGGGACTCGATCGGGCGGGCCCCAAGTCGCTGCCACAATCCCTCATAGTCCAGGCGGACATCCTCTGTCGTTGGGCGCAGCTGCAGGCGGATGCCGGCCCGCCGCAGATATTCCAAGCCTATCTCGAGCGCCCTGTCGCTTTGATCCAAATTGGTGTGCAACATCACACGCAGGCATGTGACGGCGGCCTCATCGACCGGGTTCGCCGCGCGACCCGAAAGCAGCCTGAGCCGTTCTTCCGAGGACGCCAGGTCCCCCGTCAGGTACTCGCATTCGCCTCTGAAGAGTTCGAGCGCAAAAGCGAGCCGATAAGTCCTTTGCCATTTGTCCGCCGCCAGTAGCTCGCTTCCAGCGGTCAGAAAGGCCAGCGCCGATGCGTAAGCGGAAGTCTCTCTAGCATGCTTTCCAGCCATGAGATTGAGTTCAGCAACGAGTTCGCGCTCTTCCTGGTTCGTGATTAGTCCGACGCCGCGATCGAATTGGCCGACGATCTCGAAAATGCTCTCCTCAAGTTCTTCCGGCCCCGTCGATGGTGAAGCGAGTGCTCTGCCGATCGTTAGATGGGCCGCCGCCCGCTCACCCTCGCGGATAAGTGCGTAAGCAGCCTCCTGGACGCGATCATGGAGAAACGTGTAACCGCTGCCCTGGTGGAGGACGAGGCCGGCGCGAACTGCTTCCCAGAAAGCCGCGTGAATCTGCGCCTCGGTTGCGCCGGATACCTTGCTCAGCGTGACGGTCTTGCAACTGTTACCCAGACACGCCAGCTGCTTCAGAATTTCCTGGGTGACTTTGGGCAGCCGTTGCAGCTTTCCGATCATGAGAGACACGACGTTGTCAGTGAACCCCTTGGCGCGGATCCGCTCCATGTCCCAACGCCAGGCGAGCGTCTCCGGATCGAACCCGATCAGTCTTTCCTCTGCCAATGCAGTGAGAAACTGGATCGTAAAAAACGGATTGCCGGCAGTTTTCTCATGCACCAAATCGGCCAGAGGCTGAACCGCATTCTTTTCGCAGCGAAGCGCGTCTGCAACTAGGCTGCAGATGTCGTCGCTGCCCAGGGGCGCCAGCACAATTTGTGTGACCCGCGCCTCGGCCTGGCGGGCTGACGCCAACATGTGCGTCAACGGGTGCGCAGAATCTACTTCGTTGTCCCGATAAGCGCCGATCAGCAGGAGGTGCTTCACATCGGGATGTGTGACGAGGTGTCCAAGCAAATCGAGGCTGGCGGCGTCCAGCCACTGCAGATCATCGAGAAATAAGGCAAGCGGATGCTCCGGCGTGGCGAAGACGCCGAGGAAGCGGCGAAACACGGCCTGGAACCGATTTTGTCCATCCTGCGGCGGGAGCTCCGGAACCGGTTGCTGCGCTCCGATGACGAGAGCAAGCTCCGGTATCAAATTGACCATCAGCTGCCCGTAGGTACCAAGCGCCTCGAGCAACGCCGACCGCCACTGGCTGACCTCCGTTTCGCTCTTGGCAAGGATCTGCCTGACGAGAGACTGGAAAGCCTGCGCCAACGTGGCGTACGGGATGCCGCGCTTGTACTGGTCGAACTTGCCAACCGCGAAAAGGCCGCGCACCGGCGTCAACGATTTATGAAGTTCGTTCACGACCGAGGATTTGCCGACACCTGAATAGCCGGACACGGCCACGAATTCGATCGTGCCCTGCGTCACAACATGATCGAAAGCCGAGACAAGCGCGCCGATTGCGGCCTCGCGTCCGTAGAGTTTCTCGGGGATGAACAGCCGATCCGAACCGTCGTGCTCGGCTAGTGAAAACGGATCGATACGGCGGTGTGCTTCCCATGCCTTCAGGCAACGCCGCAGGTCCGCCTCCAGACCCGCTGCGGATTGGTATCTATCTTCGGCGTTCTTCGCCAGCAGCTTCATCACAATGCATGAGAGTTGAATCGGGACCGCAGTTGATCGATTGCATGGCGGAACGGGAAGACGGGCAATGTGGCAATGGACCCATTCCATCGGATCAGAGGCAGCAAACGGCAATGCGCCGGTGAGTACTTCGTAAAGGGAGATCCCGAGCGAATAGAGATCACTGCGAGCGTCGATTGAGCGGTTCATCCGCCCGGTCTGCTCGGGAGCGATGTAGGCAAGCGTGCCAGCAATGTCCTCGGGCGGCCCGGCAGCCTGCCACTCATGCAACAATCGCGACGCGATACCGAATCCAGTGAGCCGGACGTTGCCCGCGGCATCGACCAGCACGTTCGCCGGCTTGATGTCCTTGTGAACGAAGCCGCTCTGATGGACTTGACCGACAGCTGCTGTGAGTCTGATGGCCAGGCGCAAAAACTGCGCTGGCTCCAGCCTCCGATTGAGTAGGCGACTGAGAGGTTCGGCGCCGTTGTCCTCGAGTACGAGGGTGGCAGACCCATCGCCCCTGATTAGCGCCAGAGGCCGCGCCGCCCAGCTGGGATCGAGGTCGTCCGCGAGCGCGTACTGGCGTTCGAGCCTCTTAATGAGCGTTGGCCGACAGGTGGTAAGCACTAAAACGGAAACCGGATTGTTGCGCTCGCGGGCCCGGTGTAGCGCAAACTCCCCGTCGTCTCGCAGCATCTCAAGCTGGTAGTGGCTGAGGTTCATTCACCTTCCCCGATGATCGCGCCAGACCGTCGTGATCGATTCCGGAAGCAGCCTTGGACGGTAATTCTTATGTTTACCCGTCTGTCTTATCAACCGAGGAGCGGCAACTGCTTCGCCTTGGCCGGCGCTGTAATTTCGCGCTAATCGAGTGCCAGGAGGCCATCTTTTCTTGTTGGTCCCAAGTAAAACAGCATATTTTCTTAATAGCCAAAGTAGAACAGCATATTTGCGCAAGGGCAAAAAATAGGCCAAAATTCGCACTTGGCCCCCTCGGCTTCAGCGGCATCATGCGCGTACAGTGGGACCGACGGCAATGAACTTCAACCGAACGTTGCTACTGCTCGTCATTCTCTTGATCGGCCGTCTTCAGCCGACGGGCAATGCATGGGCCGAAGACCTTGTTGCGCCAGATCGCATCGGCCGCTCCGGTGCACCCAAGAGTTTCACTTTCCGTGTTCTAACGGCGCATTCGAACAACAACGCACAACCGAAGTTTGCAAGGGGAATGGCGGAGCTTTACGAAAAGTATGCCCGCAACCATCCTGACTGGCGCGTTCGAATTCAATTAATGTCTCTTCAAATCCCGCAGGAACATGCGCGGCTGCTGGAGCAGGCCAGGAATGGCATCGCACCCGATTGTACTTCAATGGATTCATTCGCGGTCCCTCTATTCATTCAACAGGGCCTTCTGAAACCGATCGAACAATATTTCACGAAGGAGGAGGTCGAGGAACTCTTTGCTTTCGTCAGGCCCATCGTGACCGATGCCGAGGGCCATATCTATGCTTGGTGGTGGACGACCGATCTGCGACTGCTATTCCGCAATACGGCGCACGTGCCCAACCCACCCGACACTTGGCAGCAAACGAAAGAGGCGGCACTGGCGGCCAAGCGGAGGACCCCAGGCCTCGATGGCCTGCTGTTCAATGGCGGCCGCAACGAGACCACGATGGTCGATTTCCTGCCAAACTTCTGGGCGCAAGGCGGCAAGCTCGTCGACGAAAAGGGGACACCTGTATTTGGAAGGGAGCCGAACAGGGCCTATCTGCTGAACGCGATTGCTTATTATCAGGACCTGATTAAGTCAGGCGCGGCACCGGCCCGTGTCGCGAGCATCAGCGACTACAGCGACCTCACTGCATCGGCTATCGCAGGGAGCACCGCCATGATGATCAATGGCGACTGGGTGATCGGACAGATGCAGGCATCGATGACGCCTGATGCTTTCGCAAAATGGGAAATTTCGATGTTGCCCGGGCCGACGGCGGAGCAACGTTCGACGGCCAGCGGCGGCTGGACGTTTGCGTCCTTTTCGAAGGATCCGGAGAAGGTCAAGGCGTGCATGGACCTGGTTCGTGAAGTCTACATGTTGCCGGCGGTCGAAGTTCTTCAATTGTTGCCGACACGGCAAAGCGCGTTCGATTCCATGCCAATGTTTCGCTCCGAGGTCTATCAGCGAATCAAGCAATATCTGAACAAGAGCCAGGCGCGACCGGGCTTTCCGATCTACACCGCAATCTCAAACAGATTGCAAATCGCAATCAGCAGCGTGCTTTCGGGCTCCCGCACTGCGGAGACCGCCGTGGATGAGGCGATGGAGCAGGTCGCCAAGTCGCTCCCACGCCATAAATGAAAATGGGACTGCAGCGTCGGCACTTGGGCGAAGACCGAAAGACGAACTCCCCGGGCGCGGCGCGCAGCGCTTTACGGTTCAATCACGGTGATCATCCCTTCTGGTGGCTTTGTCCTGTCGCCATCCTGCTGGCGGTCTTTTACGTCTATCCGGTTCTTGAGGTCCTGCGCACAAGCTTTACAGACGCAACGCTGTTGGACACGTCCTACCGCTACACTCTGGGTAGCTATCGATCCATCTTGGCAGATCCCGCTCTGTTGCAGATCCTGGAGGCGAGCTTTGTTTTCGTCGCCGGCAGCGTGATTGGCCAAACCGCACTTGGATTGTTGATCGCGTTGGCTCTTCAGGCTGGACTCAAACGGCACCTGTTCGGCGTCAGAGTGGTTCGGGTCACCGTGCTGGCAACGTGGGTCGTTCCCAGCGTTGCTTCCGCTATCGCGTGGCAGTTGCTTTTGAGCGAAGCGGACTTCGGCCTCTTCAACGCCATGCTGAGGTTCACCTCGCTGCCACCCGTGCCATGGTTATCGGAACCCTGGATGGCGGTCCGGTCTGCGACCATAGCAAACATCTGGTATGGCACTGCGCTCAGCGTGATTTTGCTTTATGCCGGCTTACAGACCATCTCCCCGACCTTGTACGAAGCGGCGGCGGTCGACGGCGCGACCACCAGTCAAACTTTCTGGCACATTACGCTGCCAGGACTGAGACCGACGCTTCTGATCAACGTCATCATTGTCAGCGTCCTCTCTCTAAACACTTTTGAAATCGTGATGCCGCTGACCGGCGGAGGGCCCGGGCGTTCAACCGAGGTCCTCGCATTGGCGGCGTACAATATGGTTTTTCATGATTTCAATCTAGCACAAGGCAGCGTGCTGGCGGTCCTGATGCTGCTCATCAACCTTGCGGTCGCGACAACCGTTTGGCTGTTATTCAGGGGATCGCGTTGAATTATCGCAACAAGCGGGGGATCACAATCTACATCGCGCTTGCGCTGATCATGTTGTTCTTTGCGCTTCCTTTGCTTTGGTTGCTGTCATTATCCATTCGGACGCCGGCGGAAATCCTTGTGAGGAATCTGCATGTCATTCCGCATTCACCTACGCTGCAAAACTTCGCCCAAGTTCTGAACAATCATCAATTCCTTGGCTACCTATGGAATGCTCTCAAACTCTCGATCGCCGGGGCTGCCGGCGCCTGCGTTGTCGCCGCTCCCGCGTCCTACGCGTTCTCCCGACTGCAATTCCGAGGCAAAGCTCAGTTGCTCTTTTTGGTCCTGGGATTTCAAATGGTTTCGCCGCTGGTGATGATGGTGCCGCTCAATCGCTCCATGCAGGCGTTGGGCCTGACCGAGTCTCATTTTGGTGCCACTCTCGTCTATATCGCGATGTACTCGCCGATCGCCACATGGGCGATAAAGGGGAGCATCGATGCCGTTCCCAGAGAGCTCGATGAGGCGGCGATGATTGACGGTTGCAGTCGTTTACAGGCGTTCTTGCGTATCATACTTCCGGTCAGCCTGCCGGGGCTGGCGTCGACCTTCATTCTAACGGCGATGCTTGGATGGTCGCAGTTCATCGTCCCCTTCATTTTGCTCAGTCAGCCCGATATGTTGCCGATCTCGGTCGGCATCTTTTACTTCTTCGGCGCCTACGCCGGTTCGGCGATGCAACTCGTCGCCGCGGCGAGCGTGTTGTCGCTACTCCCGATCATCGTGATCGTCGTCCTCCTTCAAAACTTCGTCGTGGGCGGTTTGACGGCCGGCGCGGTGAAGGAATAGAGGGTTGCTTGCGCCATCAAAGTTTCTCCGATCGCTCCAGAGCCGACCTGATGCAGGCGAGCAGATCGTCTTTGGTGACGGGCTTGTCCAGAACGCAAATCGCTCCGGCCTTCAGTGCCTGTGCGCGAACGTGTTCACCGGAGAACGCGGTGATGACGATCGTCGGAACTCGGCTGCTGGAGCTCGCCAGCTCGTTTAGCAGTTGAAGTCCGGATATCCCGGGCAGTTTGATGTCGGTAATCAGACACGATGTCTGCTCAAGCAGATTGGATTGCAAGAACTCCTCAGCCGAAGTAAATATTGCAGCCCTGAAGCCAAGCGCCTTGAGAAATCCGGCTATTGCGTCACAGACAGCCTTGTTATCGTCGATGCAGGCAATAAGAGGATCTGATGTCAAAGCGGCATCCTCACGACGAGATCAATCATATCGCCCAAACAGGCAATAGCTCAAGCCATGTCGAAGCGTCGAGGGTTGGCTGATAGTCGCGTCTGGCTAGACCATGGTCTATGTCGCGACGTGTCCCTGTCGGAAACCTAATGCAGCTGGCACCTGAGCCAAATCGCGCAATGCGAGATTGCGCCTGTGTTCGCCAAGTGCGGCGGCGACACCATCGCGAGACCTCAATTTCAACGGCTGGAACGGCTCGCGGGCTGCGCGGCTGGGCGACCGTCTGGCGCGCACCCACGACTTCTGTGTGCCCATGATCTTGCCGTCGGATGGTGGCTCTGGTCGCTTGCCGCGGTCGCGTTGCCGCACCTTTTGAAATCGCAGTTCGATCAGGTGCGCCCGATCGCCGGACCGTGCGCGGCCATCTGCACGGCATTCCACTCTCGGGCAAGGCGCCCGATGCGTTTCCCTCAGGCCATGCCGTGCATGTAGGAGCCCTTGCTTCCGCCGCCAAAGAACTTCCGCCAGCCAAGAGAAACCGCGTCTGGGCCGTCGGCGCCGTTCTCGTCTCGACGCGCATCCTTTTGCTGGCGCACTGGGCGAGCGACGTGGTTGCAGGTCTGGCGATCGGCGCTGTCCTCGAACGCCTGATGCGGCGACTGACCGGTTTCGGAAGGTCAGACTAGTCATGGGGCAGTTGCTCTCACCGCCTGACCCGCATGCCGTCCACCTCTGCATCGATATGCAGCATTGTTCGCACCGGCGCTCCATGGGCAATGCCCTGGATGGAGCGCGCGCTCCCGCAAATGCTCGGCCTGACAGCGCTCGCACCGCAACGTACCGCTTTCACGCGCTTCATTCCCGTCCGCAACAAGACCGAGGCGCGTGGCGCCTGGAAGGCCTGTTACGAGAAATGGGAATGCGTGACACGTGACAAGGTCGATCTCGCCTTGCTCGAATTGGTGTCGCCCCTGGCCCGCTTCGCGCCGCCGGCGGCTGTGATCGACCGGCACTCCTATTGCGCCTTTGCCAGCGGCCGGCTGCAAACTTTCCTGGATGAGCATCAGGTGGACACGCTGATCGTCTCCGGCGGTGAGACCGATGTTTGTGTGCTGGCCACTGTGCTGGCCGCGGTCGATATCGGCTATCGCGTGATCCTTGCCGAAGACGCGCTATGCAGCTCGTCCGATGAGAGCCACGACGCACTGCTCGATCTCTATACCAAGCGCTTCAGCCTGCAAATTGAGGTGGCGTCGACTGCCCGCATTCTCGCGAGTTGGTCGGTCGATGACTAAGCGCGCAGCCGTCGGACAATGGAACTTTTTGGGCGCTCTTAACAAAGGTTAGACTTTCGCTTGCAAAGCAAACTCTTCGATCAACGGACTTGAATTGAAGCCCGTCACATGGCCCGATGGACGGGCGCCCCGACGATCAGGATGGAAGCTGTGAGCCGCACCAAAAGACGTCTTGGCCAACTGCTTGTCGCCGCCACGCTGCTTGCGGCGGGGACGGCGGCCGCGCAGGAGGACAAGAAGACCGATGACGACAAACCGGCCGATCCCGATACCGGCGAAAGTACCGTCGAGGAAAAGACGCTTGGTCTCCTGCCCAATCCAGTGCAGAAGTACGGCGTCAAATTCGCAGCCACCTATATCGGCGAGGTGTTGCGCAATCCCTCCGGCGGACTGAAACAGGGCTCGGTCTATGAAGGGCGCCTAAATCTCGCCATCGACCTTGATCTGCAAAAGCTCGCCGATCTCGATCAACTGACATTCCATGCCAACGTGTTTCAGATTCATGGTGGCGGGCTGTCGCGTGGCAGTTTGCAGAACTACTTCGTGGTCAGCGGTATCGAGGCGTTGCCGTCTACGCGTCTTTACGAGGCCTATTTTGAAAAGCAGTGGCGCAACAAGAAAATCTCGCTCAAGGCGGGACAACTCGCGGCCGACAGCGAGTTCTTCAACACCAAATACACCGACGTACTGACAAACGCCTCGATGGGATGGCCGGCAATCACCTCGCTTAATTTGCCAAGCGGCGGTCCATCGCCTCCCTTGGCTGCGATGGGGGCAAGGCTCCTGGTCAATGTCACGGATCAACTGTCCGTTCTCGGCGGCATATTCGATGGCGACCAAGCGGGGCCAGGCACCGGCGATCCGCAGGAGCGCAACCGCTATGGCGTCAACTTCCGCGTCAACGATCCGCCACTCCTGCTCGGCCAGATCCAGTATGCCTGGAATAACACGAAGGGCGATCCAAATCCCGCCGGCCAAATCAAGTTTGGTGGCTGGCGACATTTTGGGTCTTTCGCCGATCAGAGATTAGCGTCCAATGGCGTCTCGCTGGCTTCGCCCGCCAGTAGTGGTGAGCCCTTGCTCCTATCCGGGGGTATCGGCGGCTGGATGGTCTTCGAGCAGAAGCTCTATCGTGTGCCGAACAGCGATGATCGCGGCATCGGCATTTTTGCGCGCGTGTCGGGCGCGCCCGCCGACCGCAATCTGATCGACCGTTACGCCGACGCCGGCATCGAATTCATAGGTCTCAACGACAGCCGGCCCGACGACAAGTTCGGAATCGCGGCTGGCTACGCGCATGTTTCGAAACGCTCCCAGGCGCTCGATGCTGACTACCGCACATTCGTCGATCCAACTTGGCCGATGCGGAGTTTCGAAGCCCTTCTGACAGCCGTGTATCAATATCAGATCAGGGACGGGTGGACGTTGCAGCCCAACCTGCAATACATCATCCATCCGGGAGGAGGTGCCACCAGCGCTTCCAGTGCAATGCCCGGCAAGGTTCTACATAACGCAACCGTGCTTGGCTTACGCACGACCCTGAAGTTTTAGGCCGAGTGCCGGTAAACGTAGCGCCGGCATACGCGTCACTGCGTAGTGACTGTACATCGGCTCCATTACTTCTTTTTCTTGGGGACTTTCTTGCCTTTTTTGCGGGCCTTTGAAAGGCCGATCGCGATCGCCTGCTTTTTGCTTTTTACCTTGCCGCCCTTTCCGCCACGGCCACTTTTGGCCGTCCCCTTCTTGTACCGTCGCATCTCGCTCTTGACGTCCGAGCCCGAGCTCTTCGAGTAGCGACGTTTCTTCTTGGCTTTCTTTGCCATGGGTTTTTCTCTTTCCGTATGAGGACGTTTAATGACGCTGCTGGTGCCAAATTGAGAAGCATGGCTGCGACGCCGTCTGGCTGTCCCATTCAATGCATCGACAATCTTGATGGCCATGGCAAGTTCCAACGCACGGTTCCGAGCATCCGCCACAGAACGCACTGAACCAGTACCCGCATAGGAACGCTGCCAGGTGCTTCTGGCTTGATAGGTTGGAGAACCTCGATCGATGCGCCGCACCAGAATTCGGCTCAAGCACCAGACATCCGGCCAAGCCGGTCGACGCGGTCGGCGGCTTAGCACTGAGGAAGACGAAGAAGGTATCGAGGACTGGATGGTCGGTGGAGGCGAGAGCTCGTCGACTTGAACGGCAAATAGTCCCGGAAATCGTTCCCACACGAACTGCGGATTAGCGCAGCTACCCGACTGCTTGTCGAGCAAAATACAGGCTCTGGTCGGGCGATGGCTCGTCGCAAAGTCGCGATTCAGCGGGCCAGCCGCTTAATGGTCTTGGCCGCACGGTTCGGCCCATGCCATCCGAGAAACTTCAGCTCCTTGTTCTCCAGCGCATTCGTCGCGCGAAAGAATTGTTCGAGATCATCGCGCGCATGGGACGGAAGATTGCGGATATCTTTGAGATCCGTTTCGAGCGGTGACCTGTCAGGCACGGCAAACACCCGGTCGTTGCGCTCCGTCTTGCCCTTTTTCTTCTGCTCGACTTCGAGAATGCCGACCGGGCGGCAGCGCAGCACGACCCCCGGATAGGTCTGCGCATCGTGCAGGATTAGCACGTCCAGCGGATCGCCATCTTCGGCCTTGGTCGAGGGAATGAAGCCCCAATCGTAAGGATAGGTCAGACCCGCCATCAGCGGCTTCGCCAAGGCGAAAACGCCAAGCTTGGCATCGAAATCGAGCTTGCAAGAACTGCCGCGCGGCGTCTCGACCACGGCGAAGACATTGTCGTCGTCAGCCCAACTCGGCAGTTTTATCAGATTGGTCATGGCGGATGACTTGAGCCTCGAAAGGAGAAGCGGGCCCGACGGAAGCTTGATCCGCCAGGCCCTGCCGGATCAGGCGGCGGTGGAAGCCTTCTTGTTGACGCCCTTGCGCAACGCAACTGTGTTGAGCTTGGTATTCGCCGCCTTCTCTTCGTTCAGGTTCGTGGTCAGGAAGCGCACGATATCGTCGTGGCCGAGTTCCTCTGCCCAGGCGATCAAGGTGCCGTAGCGGCATATCTCGTAGTGCTCGACGGCCTGCGCGTTGGCAACGATCGCCGCATCCAGCACCATCTTGTCCTCGATCTCGCCGGCCGTCTCGTCGGCTTCCTTGAGGATACCGTCGATGGCCGGACATTGCGTGCCGCTTGGCGATTGGCCGAGTTTTTCGAAGACCTTTTCGAGGCGCTCGATCTGCTTGTTCGTCTCTTCGAGATGAGTCTTGAGGCCCGAGGCCAGATCCCGGTTGGTGGCCTTGCCGATCATTTTCGGCAAGGACTTGGTGATCTGCTGTTCGGCATAATAGATGTCCTGCAAGCCATGCAGCAGCAGGTCACCCATCGTCTTGGTGTCTTTCGTGAATAGTCCCATGACGACGCTCCTCGAATTCAAAGCGATGGAACGGCGGCGACAGGGCTTTGTTCCTCGCGCTATTGCCGCTGTCACGGTCCCGGACCGTTAGCGACCCATGAGCTGTCGCGGGTTGATCATCCCCAAAGTCCGCCCGGAGGCGGCTTCCCACGCGCCCGCAGGAACCCGCGCAAACAGCCCGCGTTTTGCCTCTTTAGGTGGAGTTCGGCATGGTCAGCACCTCGCTCTGGATGGAGACCGAAATCCTGCCGGAGGCGGGTTCGCTAAAAGGCGATGTGCACTGCGATGTCGCCGTCGTTGGCTCCGGGATTGCAGGTCTCTCGACGGCCTACGAGCTCATGAAGCACGGCCGGTCGGTCATCGTCATCGACCGCAAAGGTATCGGCAGCGGCATGACGGCGCGGACTTCGGCGCATCTTGCGCCGCTTTGCGATGATCTGATGAGCGAATTCAAAAAGTTGCGCGGCGTCGAAGCCGCCAAGCTGTTCTACCAAATCCGCCGCCGTCGACCGGATCGAGGAAATCCAAGCCAGCGAGAAGATCGCCTGCGATTTTCTTCGTCTTGACGGGTATCTGTTTCAGGGCAACGGCATGCCAGCCGACATATTCGATGAGGAGCTAGAAGCGGTGCGCGAGGTCGGCGCGCCGGTTCACCGGCTGGTCGGGGTACCACTCAAAGGCTGCGAGAACCGGCACGTCCTTCGATATCCCCGCCAGGCAAAATTCCATTCCCTCAAATATCTCGCCGGACTTGGCGCCGTTTGCAAGCGCGGCGGCGTGCGTATCTTTGCCAACAGTCCGGTTGAAGAAGTCGCCGAACAAGACGACGCCGTCACGCTGCGAGCCTCGCAGGGACAGATCACGGCCGGCCATGCCGTGATCGCGACCAACGCCTCCATCGCCGATCGCTTTCAACTGCACACAAAGGTGGCTCCCTATCGCACTTATGTTGTCGCGTTTGCCATCGCACGGGGCGAACTTCCCGACGCGCTCTATTGGGACACTGAAGATCCCTACCACTATGTGCGGCTGCAAGCGGGTCCGGACGATCATGAATTTGTTCTTGTCGGCGGCGAAGACCATAAAAGCGGCGAGGCCAATGACGCCGACCAACGCTTTGCCCGGCTGGAGAGTTGGGCACGCGACCTGATCCCGGCGCTGGGCCGCATCACCCATCGCTGGTCGGGCCAGGTTCTCGATACGATCGATTATGCCGGCTTCATCGGCCGCGAGCCCGGGGGCGAGCGCGTCTACCTTGCGATGGGCGATTCAGGCCAGGGTCTCACTCATGGCGCAATGGGCGCGATGCTGAACACGGCCCTCATTCTCGGCGAGGATCATCCGTGGGAGTCCGTCTATGCGCTGGATCGCAAACCGCTCGCAGCCGCGGGGAATTTCCTGCGCGAGAACATAACGATCCTGCAAAACCTCGCCGAGTATGTGGCGCCGGGTGAAATCGCCTCGATCGAAGAGCTTGAGCCGGGTGAGGGCGCCATCCTGCGCCGAGGCTTAGAAAAGATCGGCGCCTACAAGGACAAGGCTGGCGAACTGCATCTTCATTCGGCGAGTTGCACCCATATCGGCTGTCATCTGCACTGGAACAGCTTTGAGAGCTGCTGGGACTGTCCGTGTCACGGTTCGATCTTTGCCCCGAACGGACAGCCGATCAATGCTCCGGCTGTGTCGGCTTTGCGCCCGGCGAAGGTCTAGCGAGATCCGGTCAGGCTCAGGGAGCGTTCCATCTTCAAGGACGATGACATCGAGCAGGATGATCTGCGCGGCCCGCATACACCGTGGGCCGTCCCGCCGCCGCGGCCGATTGAGCCGATCGCTGAAAGCTTTCGATGTGAGGTTCTGATCATCGGCGCCGGCATAACCGGTGCACTGGTGGCCGAGCGCCTGACACGGCATGGCCACCAGGTTGTCATTATCGATCGCGAGCTTCCAAGTCTCGGCAGCACGGTTTCCAGCACCGCCATGATGCTCTGGGAAATCGACAGGCCGCTGTTTGAACTCACGCAGCTCTATGGTTTCGAGAAGGCGGTGCGTTGCTATCGGGCCAGCCACCATGCCGCGTAAGGTCTGCTGTCGCTGGTCGCGTATCATGGAATTGCCTGCCAGATGCGGCCGCATCTTTCGCTCTATCTCGCCGTCGATGACAGTCCGAAGCTTGTTCAGGATGAATATGCGCTGAGGGGCCGCGCCGATCTGCCGTCCCTCCATCTCGATCATGCCGCGCTGCTGAAGCGCTTCGGCATCGCCCGGGCGGGCGCCCTTTTGTCATGGGACGCGGCTGATGCCGACCCGGTGCTACTCACGCATGGCCTGCTTGATATCTCCCTCCGGCGCGGCGCTCGCCTTCGAAAGGCCAACGCGATTGCGTACGATAGCATAGCTCAGAGCGTAGCCGTCGGCCTTGAAGGCGGGCTTTCGATCGAGGCGCGCCATGTCGTGCTCGCGACCGGCTATGTGATGCCCGATATTGTGCGGCCGATGAGGCAGCAGCCGGCTTCCAGCTGGGCCATCGCGACCCGCCAGCAGCCAAGCCACCTGTGGCCCGAACAGGCGCTCATCTGGGAAGCGAGCCGGAACTATCACTATGCGCGGACCACTGCTAATGGCCGCATCATTCTTGGTGGCGAGGACGACAGAGCGCTCATCGAGCCTGACGCTCGTGATGGCGCCACGCCCGCAAAGGTGAGGGCGCTCAGGAATTATCTGAAGGTGCTTTGGCCGCAAGCATCGGATCACGTCGACTTCCGTTGGTCGGGCGCCTTTGATACCACCGCCGACGGCCTGCCGTTGATCGGCGTGGTGCCCGGTTGCAAGAATATCTTCGCCGCCTTTGGCTATGGCGGCAACGGCATTACCTTCAGCTTCCTCGCGGCGGAACTTCTGGCCGCGTTGCTTGCCGGAGGCTCTTCGCCCCTGCTCGATGATCTTGCGATTGACCGCGATATTTCCGGCTAGCGACGCGCGATCAGGCAGCCCAGCATGAAGGCGACGAGCAGCGAGGGCAGAGGGGCCTCCCGCACTACATCGCGCAGAAAGGCGAGCGCTTGGCCCGGCGGCTGTCCCTCTTCCAGACTCTGCCGCACCGTGCGGGCGGTCTCACGCACGCCTTCCGAAACGTCCTTCACTTTTGTCAGGGCGTCTTCACTGTCCATTTCATCCTCCTCCGGCATATCCAGCAAGCCAAGCTCATGGGCGCCCAGTCGTTCCTCGACCGTCCTGGCCTTCACCATGACCTTTGATGAGCCGCGGTGACGGGGTGACCCAAACCCATCGGCTTAGGCCTACCCCAGCGCCTGAGACGAAAGACGGAGCGCGAGCTTCAGCGCGTCCGCTTATCGTAGTGTAAGGGTTCGCCGCGCCGGGTCGCGTGGGCCATACGGAAGACCCGAGTTAGGAACTTCTGATCGCGGCCGGGCGTTTAGGCATGTTTCGCGGAGTCAGGAACCAGCCGGCCAAGGCGACCCAGGGGGCGGGAACGCCAATGGTGCCGCACTCTCTTGGTCTGACGCGGGGGGATGAAGCCTATGAATATTCAGCAGACGGCGGTCGATCTAGACAGTCTCGAACCGCTCGCATCGCTCAGTTTGCAAAGCCCGTCGTCCGCTTTTCTCGCGCAGCTTCCCATCGCGATCTACGCTTGTGATGCGGAGGGCCGCATTTTATGGTTCAGCCCGCGCGCGGCTGACTTGTGGGGACGCACGCCACGGATTGGCGATGATAGCGAACTCTTCTGTGGTTCCCACAAGCTCTTCCTTGACGGGCAACCGATCTCGCGCGAGCAGACGCCAATGGCCGAAGTGCTGCGCACCGGCACTCCGATCCGTGGTATCGAGGGGCGCGTGGAAAGGCCCGATGGCTCGCACGTCTGGACCAGCGCCCATATTGCGCCGGTCTTCGATGCCGACGGTGTCCTGGCCGGCGCCATCAACTGTTTTCACGAACGCGTCGGCGGCGGCCGTTTGGAAATGTCTGACGCCCGTTCTGACGACTGGGTGCAGGCCCGCGACGAACGGCTCGCCGCCACCTACGAGCATGTGGGCGCCGGCATCGTTGAAATCGATCGCGACGGCCGCATGCTGCGGGTCAACCAGCAGCTCTGCCGGTTGACCGGCTATACGGCCTCCGAGCTCCTGGGACGAACGATCTTCGAGGAGACGCTGCCGGAAGATGTTGCCGAGGATCGCGCGCAATTCAGCCGTCAGATTGCGGGCGAATTCGATCGCTATAGCATCGAGAAGCGCATCTACCGCAAAAATGGCGGACATATTTGGGCGGCCGTCACCTCATCGAGCATTCGCGACGCCGCCGGCAATTTTCTCTATGCCGTCCGTGTGCAGCATGACATTACGGACCGCAAGCGCGCCGAACAGGCGCTCGCGCGGCGCATGGAAGAGCAAGCCGCCTTGTTCGCTTTCTCGGAGAGACTTCAGCACTGCCAATCGGCCGAGCAAGTCCACCAGGCCGCGCTTGATGCCATCACGCGCGCGCTGGGCTGCACGCGCGCCTCGATTTTGCTGTACGATCAGGCCGACGTCATGCGGTTCGCGGCCTGGCGCGACCTCTCGGAGGCTTACCGGAAGGCGGTCGAAGGACATTCCCCGTGGGATCGTGATGAGGCCAGACCGGCGCCTGTTTGCATCGAAGATATCGACCGCAGCGACCTACCCGATGATCTGAAACAGACAATCCTCAATGAAGCCATCAAAGCTGCGGCCTTTACGCCTATTGTCCAGGATGGCCGACTCGCCGGCAAGTTCATGGCCTATCATGGCGAGCCCCATCACTTCACGCCATCCGAGCTAGATACGGCGCTCACGTTGGCGCGCCTGCTCGGCTTTGCCCTCGCGCGTCTTGCCGGCGATGAGGCTCGCCGTCTGGCCGAGCGTGATGCCCAGCAATTGGCGGCCATCGTCGAATCGTCAGCCGATGCCATCGTCAGCAAGAATCTCGATGGCATTATCCAGACTTGGAATGATGGCGCTCGGCGTCTGTTTGGCTACAGCCGGGATGAGGCTGTCGGCCGATTGATCACGATGCTTATTCCGCCCGACCGGCAGGATGAGGAGCCGCGCATTCTGGCCAAGATCAGAGCCGGCGAGCGGGTCGATCATTTCGAGACCGTGCGTCGCCGCAAGGATGGCAGCCTGGTTGATATTTCGCTCACGATCTCGCCGATCCGCGATCGCGCGGGCCGCGTAATCGGAGCCTCGAAGATCGCCCGCGACATCACCGAGCGCAAGCTTAGCGAAAAGAGATTGCAGGAGAGCGAGCGACGGCTGCAAGAACTGCTCGCCGCCATACCAGCCGCCATCTACACGACCGATGCCGACGGCAAGATCACCTATTTCAATCAGACCGCCGTTGAATTTGCCGGCCGGACGCCGTCGCTGGGCAACGACGAATGGTGCGTGACCTGGAAACTCTATCTTCCCGACGGCACGCCGTTGCCGCATGATCAATGCCCGATGGCGATTGCCCTCAAGGAAGGCCGCCCGGTGCGCGGGGTCGAGGCGGTTGCCGAACGGCCGGACGGGACGCGCGTTCCCTTCATCCCGTTCCCGACGCCCCTGTTCGATGCATCCGGCCGGGTCACCGGCGCCATCAACATGCTGGTTGATTTGAGCGAGCGAAAGCAGGCCGAAACGCAGCAGCGCCTTCTGCTCAATGAGCTCAACCATCGTACCAAGAACAACATGCAGATGCTCCAGGGGCTCCTGTACACGGCGGCGCGTAGCGCCCGGAGCGAGGAAGCACGGCGCGTGCTCGACGACGCCTGCAGCCGGATCGCCGCCATGGCTGCCGCGCAGCGTGTCCTCTATGGCACCACCGACGCGACCAGCTTCGCAGCGGATGAGTTTCTCGGCGCTGTGGTCCAAACCATCCAGCAGACTCTGCCGGCAGGTATCAAGATCACGCGGATGCCGGCAACCGGCACGCTGTCCAACGATATCGCCATGCCGCTCGCGCTGATCCTCAATGAATTGCTGACCAATGCGGCCAAGCACGGGATCAGCGATCCGGCCACCGACAGCATTCGCGTCGGCCTTATTGAGCAGGCGGGACAGTTCGAGCTTCATGTCGAGGATGATGGGCCTGGTTTTGACCTCGATACGGTACGCCAAACCTCGTCGGGCTTGCGCCTGGTGCTTGGCCTTGCCCGCCAGCTCCACGCCGACTTTGCCGCGACCCGGTCACCGTCGCGCACCACGCTTCGTTTCAGCGCGTCGCGAGGTGCATGATGCCGGCAAGCGCGACCGACTGCTATGAGGTGGCTGCGCCGACCGATCGTCTGCCTGATAGTAAGGTGCGGCTGGCCGCCGACGAAGCGAGCGATCGTGCTGATCAGCCATACGCGGTCCTGATCGTCGAAGATGATTTTCTGATCGCCATGCAGGCCGAAGCTGCCCTGCTCGATGCCGGCTTTCGGGTGACCGGCATCGCAACCACGGCCGAGGAAGCCTTTGCGATGGCGATGGAACAGAAGCCGGCCCTCGCCATCATGGATATCCGACTGGCCGGCCGTCGCGACGGCGTTGATGCAGCCGGTGATCTCTTTCGCGAACTTGGCTTGCGTTGCGTCTTCGCTACCGCCCATGACGATCTCCTGACCCGGACGCGAGCGGAGCCGTTCGCGCCGCTTGGCTGGCTCTCGAAGCCTTACACCATGGCTTCGCTGACGAGCGTGGTCCGCGAAGCGTTGGCGCGGACAAGCTAGCTTCCCGCCGTAAATGGCTTCGATGCCTCGGCACCTCGGCCTCGATAGGAACAAACCGCAGCGCCTGACTGTTCGGTTGTGATCTTCCTCTTCAAACCCGAGGCTCTTCCATGTATCACCACGTCAAGAAGCTGATGTTCACTGTTCGCGTCGACGAGCCGGACCCGCGTTTTGGCAATATGCTTCTTGAACAGTTCGGCGGCGCCAACGGCGAACTAGCGGCCGCCATGCAATATTCGATCCAGGGGCTCAATTGCGAGGACCCCGATCGCAAGGACCTTCTGATGGATATCGGCACCGAAGAGCTGAGCCATCTGGAAGTCGTCGGCACGCTGGCCCGTATGCATCTCAAGCCGGCCAAGTTCGACCGCCAGGCGGCCGAGGCCGATCCGCTGATCGCAATCGCGGGTGGGGGTGGGATCAACCTCTTCAACTCGCAAGGCAACGCGTGGACCGCCGACTACCTCAAGATCACCGGCGAACTCGACGTTGACCTACGCAGCAATATTGCCGCCGAGGCGCGGGCCAAGATCGTCTACGAACGCCTGATCAACTTTACCGATGACGCGGGCACCAAGGACGCCTTGCAGTTCCTGATGACTCGCGAAATCACCCACATGAAGGCCTTCTCGCTCGCGCTCGAGAGCATGAGCAAACCGGCCTTCAGTATCGGTCGCATTGCGCCGACGCCAGGCCTCGTCGATCAGTTCTTCAACGATTCCACCGGCACGGGTGATCATGGTGAGATCGACACCCGCGGGCCCTGGAACGAGGGCGGCGAATGGGTCTTCACGGAATCGCCGGCTATTCAGGCCGGTGAACCCGGTCCCGCGACGGCGATCGTCACCGAAAGCTCATCGCCGGTCGACGAAGCCGGTCTTGGCGATCTGCTCATCGACGAACTTCGCGATATCTTGCATGCCGAGAAGCAGTTGACGAAGGCACTTCCCAAGATGGCGGAAGCGGCGCGGTTCGATCAGTTGCGCGAGCTGTTCGAGCTGCATCTCGGCGAGACCGAAACCCAGATCGAACGCATCAACGAATGCTTTGAGCTGCTCGGCAAGTCCGCACGCGCCAAGCCCTGCAAGGGCATGATGGGCCTTGTCGAAGAAGGTCAGGAAATCATGGAGGAGGGCGAAGAAAAGGAAGACGCCGCGGCCGACCTCGCCTTGATCGGCGCGGCGCAGCGCGTCGAGCATTACGAGATTGCCGGCTACACGACCGCGCGCAACCTCGCCCAACAGCTACGCCATAGCGCCATCGTCAACCTTCTGTCGAAATCGTTGGCGGAAGAAGAGAACGCCGATCAATTGCTCAATCAGGTCGCTCGGTCCCTGATGTCAGTCGCCAAGATGCCGGCCGCCGTCGAACAGACCGAACAATAGGCGGATGAGGGCGGTCCCCGGCAATGCCACGGTAACTGCGCAGCTCGTGCCTTGCTTTTAGTCGGAGGCATTGCTGACGTCGTCCACGTCCCTCAGCGTGACGAGCAGGACATCTATCTCGTTGAAGAGATCGTGGCACCTCGGGTCCAGTCTGCTGTGAGGCGCCCGTCGTCGGCAACGACTTCGAAGCAGTTGTGATGGATTTGCTTGAGAAGAACTATCGATGCCCGCGGCGGGTCGCAGTCTTCAATATCGCTCAAGGCTGCGTGCGCGATGCGTCGGCTGAAGTGGTTCACGAGTTGCGGCGACCCTGGGATCTCCAGCTCCGCGATGTACCGGAGGCCCCCGTATGCCTTTACCGACCACTATCAAGGACGCTTCGCCGACGTGCAGTTGCCAATACCAATAGGCATTTAGGCCTTCACGCCATGACACATCCGGTCATCCCCGCCACCTTTCTAGGCCTCCCTGCTGCGCCGCCCGACACGTTCTCAAGCGCCGATGTCGTGATCTTTGGTGCGCCGGACGCGACGCCGCATGTGCCAGGCGTCGCGAGCCATGCCGCCCGTGCTCCTTCAGCCCTTCGTGAAAGCACCCAGCAGATTGCGCGTGATCCAATGCGGTGGGATTTCGATCAGGACGGTCCCTTGATACCGGAGGGACTGCGGACGATTGATCTTGGCGACCTTCCAACCGATCCGGGAACACCGCAGGAAAATCGCTCGCTGATCACCTCTACAACCGCGAGCATTCTGAAGGCGGGCGCCATACCCCTGCTGCTTGGCGGCGATGACTCGGTGCCCATTCCATTCTTCGCGGGGTTCGAGCAGTTCGGCCCGCTCACTATTGTGCAGATCGATGCGCATCTCGACTGGCGGGACGAGCGGGACGGTCTCAAACATACGTTCTCCAGTACCATGCGCCGCGCGAGCGAAATGCCGTGGGTGGAGCGGATCATTCAGGTCGGCCAACGCGGCATCGGCGGCTCGCGCGTGGAGGACCTTGCCGCAGCCCGCGCTTGGGGCGTGAAGCTGTTCACCGCCACGTCGGTGCGACGATATGGCGTGCAGCCGGTCATCGACCACATCCCGCCGGGCAGTCACTGCATCGTCGCCCTCGATTGCGACGGCCTCGACCCGGCTGTCATTCCGGCGGTGCTGGTCCCACAGCCGGGTGGTCTCGGCTATCTGGATATCGTTGAGCTGTTGCATGGCGTTACGCAGCGGGCACGGATCATTGGTTTTGATCTCGTGGAACTGGTGCCGGATGCGGATGTGCGGGGCTTGGGCGTGCTTGCCGCCTCACGGATCCTCTGCGTTGCTCTCGGCTGCATGGCACAGCAGCGATCCGCTACGAGGCCAGCGGATTAGTGACGACTTGAGGAGCGCTCAGGATTTCGCGGTGCCGGGCTCCGCCTGCTTACGATGCTGCTTGGCGAGGGTTTCGGCCGGCGTCAAATTGGCAACCGCCGACTGGATCTTGTTCTTGAGACCCGTCACGACGTCACCTTCGCCATTCATCATCGCCTCGAAACCCTTGCGGGCGACCATCGCCGCATCGTCCTTGTCCTCGGAGCCGACCTTGGTGTCGAGCATGTCTGCGCGGGCGAAGAACTCGGTTTCGGTTGCTCCTGGCATCAGGCAGGTGACGGTCACCTTCGTGTCGCGCAGTTCCTCGCGTAGAGCAAAGGAGAGAGAATTCAGGTACGACTTCGAGCCGTTGTAGACGGCCTGAAAGCTGCCTGGGGTGAAGCCGGCGATCGACCCGGTAATCAAGATCTGTCCCTCATTGCGCCGGCGCATATCCTGACCCACGCGATGAAGCAAATACGTCGTACCCATGATATTGGTATCGATCACCTGACGGATGCGCGCCCAGTCCTGGTCCAAAAAAGCGTGGCCCAGGCCGCGGCCTGCATTGGCCATCAGCACGTCGATCTTGCGGCCCTGTGCGAGCTCATAGAGCTTGTCGACGCCTTTAACGGTGGCGAGATCGGCGTGCAGCGCCACCACAGCGATGCTGTTAACTTCTTGGCGCAGCGCTTGCGCCGCCGTTTCGATCTCGGGCTCGTCCGCCGCGATGAGAAGGTCGTATCCTTTGGAAGCGCAAAGCCGCGCAAGCTCAAAACCAATGCCGGTCGAGGCACCCGTCACGATCGCAAACTGTCCCGCCATGGGCGTATTCCCTCTCGGGTTTTTACGTGGCTTTGAGCCTAATGGGGGACAGGCGAGACTGTTCCTAAGCGGCGTAGGAACCAGCCGCAAGATTGATGCTTGGTCTGGTCGCGCAACCTTTGGAGCGGTCCATGAAAGCCCTCACCTGGCACGGCAAGAGCGACATTCGCTGTGAATCCGTTCCCGATCCCAAGATCCAGGACGGGCGCGACGCGATCATCAAGGTGACGGCCTGCGCGATCTGCGGCTCGGATCTTCACTTGTTTGACGGCATCATGCCGACCATGAAGAAGGGCGATGTGCTCGGCCACGAGACCATGGGCGAGGTTGTCGAGGTCGGCAAGGACAACAGAAAGCTCAAGGTCGGCGACCGCGTGGTGGTGCCCTTCACCATTGCCTGCGGCGAATGCTTCTTCTGCAAGAATGGCTTTTATTCCGGCTGCGAGCGCTCCAACCCCAACGCCAAAGAAGCTGAGAAAATGTGGGGACATTCGCCCGCTGGCCTCTTCGGCTATTCGCACATGCTGGGCGGCTTTGCCGGCGGCCAGGCCGAATATATGCGCGTGCCGTACGCGGATGTCGGGCCCTATAAGGTCCCGGAGGGGCTCACGGACGAACAGGTCTTGTTCCTCTCGGATATCTTCCCGACTGGTTACATGGCCGCGGAATTTTGCAACATCAAAGGCGGAGAGACAGTGGCCGTATGGGGATGCGGGCCGGTCGGGCAGTTTGCAATCAAGAGCGCATTTCTGCTCGGGGCCGAACGGGTGATCGCCATCGACACGGTGCCCGAGCGGCTCACGCTCGCCATGCAATCGGGTGCCATGACGCTGGATTTCATGAAGGAGGATGTCTATGAGCGCATCCAGCAGCTCACGCAGGGCCGCGGCGCCGATGCCTGCATCGATGCGGTCGGAACAGAGCCGGAGACCATGGCAAGCAAGGATTCTGTGGTCGATCGCATCAAGGCCGCGACCTTCATGGGAACCGATCGGCCGCATGTCTTGCGGCAGGCTATCCAGTGCTGCCGCAACTTCGGCACCGTCTCGATCGTAGGCGTCTATGGCGGCATGCTCGACAACATCCCGATGGGCAGCGCCATCAATCGCGGGCTTACCTTCCGCATGGCCCAGACTCCTGTTCAGCATTATCTGCCCAAGCTTTTGCAACGCATCGAAAAGGGCGAGATCGATCCAAGCTTCGTCATCACCCATCGTGCGACGCTCGAGGAAGGTCCCGAACTCTACAAGACATTCCGAGCCAAGCGGGATGGCTGCATCAAGGTCATGATGAAGCCGTTCGGCTGATGGGGGAGGGCGCCGCGAAAGAGCCGAAGTCGCATTGGCTGGCAGCCGCCCAGCTCGGGCTCATCAGCAGCACATTCTCGACGCTTGTCAGCCAGCTTGCGGCGGCGCTGCTCGGCCGGGACGCGGCGGTTGACTGGATGACGGTTGCTGCTATTCCCGGACGCGACGCCGTGCTGAATTCTGTGCCCTCAGGTCAGGCCATTGCGCTCGGCATCGCCTTTCATCAATGGGCGGACTTCTCCTGGGCACTGGTATTTTTTGGTCTATTTGGGCGCTGGACGAGCGGTCTCGCGCCCGGCACTCTTTTCTGGCTCGCGATCCCGTGGGCCGCCTTTACATCGGCGACCGAGTGGTTCGGACTGGTGCCGTTGTTTCCGTTCTTTCAGCCGATCTTCACCCTGCAACAGCCCTACTGGATCGGCTTTCTCGTTCATCTCTCGTCCGCTTTGATCTATCCCCTGTTCGCCTGGCTGCGTTGGCCGCTGGGACGCGCGCCGCCCACATCCGCAGTACGCTTTGCCAAACGTTGGGCAGCGGGAGCGCTTCTCGTGCTTGCAACGTCGGGCCTTGTTGCAATGGCTAATCGTACGGGTTGGCCGCTGCCGATCCTCAGCCGCGATGTCGCTGGCGATCAGCGCTATATCCGCCATATGGTGACGCATCACGAACAAGGCATTGAGCTTGCAAAGCTTGGCCAGCAGCGTGCGCAGGATCCACATCTGCGCGCACTCGCGGCCTTGATGGTTGCCAGCCAGCAAGGCGAAAACCGTATCTTCGAACATTGGTGGGGCGGTTGGTTCAGCGAGCCGATGGCGGTCTGCTCCAGCGAGGAGCGGGCGACTATGCCCGGCTATTTGACACCGGCACAAATCGCGGAGGTGCGCAACGCGGCTGATGGAGAGTTTGATGCCATCTTTATCCGCCAGATGAGCCTGCATCACGCCGGGGCCGTCCAGATGGCAGACAGCCAATGGCATTCATCCGGCGATCCCCGCCTGCGTCTGATGGCGCATGCCATACGACATGAGCAGCAAGGCGAGATTGCACTGATGAACAATGTCACAGGCATCGATGCCGTGCGACAGGCGACGCGCAACATGCTGGCCAACAACCTCTGACCAATCTTAATCTTTCTCCCAGGAACGAGCTGCTGATCTCGCCATTAGCCTTCCTGGGCCGGGCAACAAACAAGGAGAAGAGTGATGGCAGACGAACAACGTGGTGGCTCCGGAAATTTTGCCAACGACCCGCAGCGCGCATCGGAAGCCGGCAAGAAGGGTGGCGAGCAGAGCCACGGCCAGCAGGGACAGCAGACGCAGGGTGGAAACAAGCCCGGCCAGCAGGGCGGCGGCTCGACCGACAATCCGGGCAACTTCGCCAATGACCGCGAAAAGGCCAGCGAAGCCGGACGCAAGGGCGGCCAGTCCTAAGGCTCCACTGACCAAGCAAGGCCAGGACGTCGACGAGATGTCCTGGCTTGAAACTTTCGAAAACGCCCGTGAGCCTTTCCGCCCTCCGAACTCTCCCTCAAATTGTGTTACGCGGTGGCCTTCAACCGCTTCGCTACTTTCTGCCGAAGTTGATCCATGCGACCTTGCGAAGGCTTCTTGTCCGGACGCCAGCGAACGATCTTCGTGCCGTGACGAAACCGGCCGCCCGAGATGTGGTCAAAGGACACTTCAATGACATATGTCGGACGTACGGCTTTGCATTCAGTAGATCGCTTCGTTGACCACCGACTTGGGCCGCCAGGCTTGTTGCCGGTGAAGCTCTGCGATCTGACGAGTTTCTCCAGCCGGTCGGTGAGAGCCAGTCGATCGGATGATCGGATGCCAGTCGTAAGTCCGACATGATGCAGAAGCCCCTCCTTGTCGTAGAGACTAAGCAACAGCGAGCCGACTCGCGGCAGCCACGACGCCCCGCTCGCGGGATCCGCCAACGGCTACCGGCTTGCCGCGCAGATCCGGATTGTCACGTTGTTCGACGGACGCATAGAAGGCGTCCAAGTCGACGAGGATGATCTTGCGTTGGCGGGCCGAGGGCTCGGCCTCGTCGTGGTCCTCGTCGGTCACGTTGTCTGCCCGGCCGGGTCTTCCTTGACGCCACGGGCGACGATCCTGAGCGATCCGTCCGGAAGCGGCCGCTGCAGGTTCAAGACTTCGTCCGGTGAAGCCGTCATCCAGGTCTCGACTTCCTCCGGCGTTGTCAGGATGACTGGCATCGCCTTGGGGTTGATGGCGCCGACCTCGCCGTTCGGCTCCGTCGTGAGGAACGCGTAGAGGTCGTTGGTCGTTTCACCTTCCTTGACCTTCCGGACAGACTGCCAGCTGGTCCAGATGCCGGCGAAGCAGGCGAGGGGATGGGTCTCATCGAGCGCGAGCCAGATGTCGCCCTCGGCCTTGTTGAATTCACTGAAGGAGTTGAACGGCACCAAGCAGCGATTCCCGATCCCCAGCCTTCGTGTCGACGTCTCGGGTGCATCGATCTCGAACGTAACGCTGTCTCAAGCGGCTCGTCGGCGTGGCGCTATTTGGAAACGGCTCGTAAGCTATTGATATTGCTAACGCGTGTTTCTGACCGTTGTTTCCAAATGCGCGTTGAAATCATTGAATAATCGAGCAGGTTTTGATTCCGCCATTCGGAGATCCTGCGAACGAACGGCGGGCTTTGCGAAACATCAAGGTGCTACATCGTCAGTTAGGATGCCTTACAGAAAGAAAGCCGCACTAGACTAATTTGACACCGGACGCTGTGGGGCGCTCATTGAAATCTCGGTGCGCTTCCTTAGGCGACAAGTGTGAGCTTTTGCCCCTTTCGATCGCGTGGCTGCTCGCGCGACGTGTTCTTGCGCGGCTTGATGAAGTCAGCCCACGCCTGCAGTGTCTCGCGGCGTCGCTTAATCATCTCGCTGTCCCAATACGACAGTTCGGCCTCATCACCGATACGGTGTGACAGGCAGAACTCGAGCACTTCGCGGCGGAAATTGTGCTCCTTGTTATCAGCGCCCCAATTTCGGAAGCTCGTGCGGCAGCCATGCATCGTGGATTTGACGGCAGTGCGTTCGATGGCCCCAACAAGCGCGTTCGCCCGGAACGGCTGATGTTCCTCCGCGTGGTCGGAGGGGAATACGTACTTATCGGTGCGGGGCATCGATTGGATGATCTCGATTGCCTGATCCGACAACGGGACGAGATGCGGCTTTGGCTCTAGGTCGCCCTTAATCTTCATCTTCTCAGCCGGAACCATCCACGTCCTTGCTTCGAAGTCGAGTTCCGTCCACTCCATCAGACGGATTTCTTGGCTCCGCGACACGGTGAGGATGCCGACCTCTGCGCAGCGCGCGGCGTTTCCGGGATCAAAGCGCAGCCCTGTCATCATTCCCGGCATCTTCGTATACGGCGCGGACCGATGTCCCTTCTTGCGATTCAGCTTGCGGGGCGACGGAAGCAGGTGCTTGAGGTTGCCACGCCATGCGGCCGGGTTCTCGCCCGCGCGCAGCCTCAACGCTTTTGCAGCGTCCATCAGCCGCTCGATCCGCTGGCGCGTCCGCGACGCTGTAACCGGCTTCACGGTCCAGATCGCCTTGAGGGCCTCCAACACGTGCTCGGTGGTGATCTCCTGGAGCTTCTTGTCGTGCAGGCTCGGCACGTCCCGAATGGAGCGCTGCCACTGCTTCAACTCCTCTTCGGACAGCCCTTGGCACCAAACAGGGTACTGCTCCTCGGCAAACTGCTTGAACGTCTTGCTACCCTGAGCGGTGGCCCGCTTCTTGATGCGCGGATCGATACCCTGGCGCTTCAACGCGACCTTATAGTCGCGCGCCTTCTCGCGGGCGTTGCTTAGGGTCAGAACGTCACCGCTTGGGCTGTCGCGGTCGCCAGCCTTGGCGAACTCCATCTGCGCCCGCTTTCCCTCGAGGTCGGTGAAGCGGAAGGCCCACACTCGATCACCGCTTTCGCGCACCACCAAATAAAGCCCGCCGCCGTCCGCATGAACGCCAGCTTGCAGGGATTTAACTTGGTTCGAATTGAGTGCCACTTTAACGTTCCCCTTCGGCTTACCAGCTACCGTCACGGTTGCTTCGCTCGTGGGTTAGTTGTTCCAAAATCGACCTGTTTTGGATATGTGGCCGTCACGGATACTTTGGAAGGGAGAGCCGAGTCAACTTACCACTTTTTCGCCAGTTCCGGCCGGCGTTCGACGATTTTCAGCGAAGTCAGACGACAGCAGATGCTGTTAAGTAACTGAAATTACAGTAAAATATGAAGCGTGACGATGGTCAGTGATGGAAGACGCAACACTCAGATTGGATACATGATCCGTGACGGCATTCGGTAAACTCGTCCGCACCACGGCATTCCGGCTGACGCTGGTCTATCTGCTTCTGTTCGCGATGTTCGCGGCCTCGCTGCTCGGCTATTTCGCCTGGAATACGCGGCGGCTGATCACCGAAGAGATCACGCAGACGGTGAATGCCGAGACCTCGGAGATCTCTGAGATCTACGGCCGCGGCGGCATGTATCGCCTGGTGCGCACGATCGAGTATCGGGCGCTGCGGCCGGGCGCCAACCTCTATCTCGTGACCACGCCGACCGGGCAGGCGGTTGCCGGTAATGTCGGCTCGCTCGCCCCCGGCGTCATGGCGACGCGCGGCTGGACGGAAACGGCCTACCGGCGGATCGAGGACGCCGACGAACGCGACCATCGCGCGCTGGTGCGCGTCACCGAATTGGAAAACGGTTTCCGCCTGCTGATCGGCCGCGATCTCGACGAGCGGCGGCGCCTGTTCGGCATCGTGGCCAAGGCGGCACAATGGTCGGTCCTGATCGTCGTGGTGCTTGGCCTGGGCGGCGGCGTTTTCGTCGCGCGCAGGGTGCTGACGCGCATCGACGCGATGACCGGCACCGCGCAGCGCATCATGACCGGCGATCTCAGCGGACGCCTGCCGGTGGGGCGCAGCGGCGACGAGCTCGACCGGCTCGCGGAGAACCTCAACGCCATGCTGGAGCGGATCGAGGCGCTGATGCTGGGGCTGAAGGAGGTCTCCGACAACATCGCCCACGATCTCAAGACGCCGCTGACGCGCCTGCGCAACCGCGCCGAGGAGGCCCTGGCGAAATCGGGCACCGAGGCCGATTACCGCGCCGCGTTGGAGCGGACCATCGAGGAATCCGACGGCCTGATCCGTACCTTCAACGCGCTGCTGATGATCGCGCGCGCGGAATCCGGCCAGGCGCGCGGCAACATGGACGATTTCGACGCGGCCGATGTGGCCCAGGGCATCCACGAGCTCTACGAGCCGCTCGCCGAGGACGACGGCATGACCCTGAAGGTCAAGGCCGATCCGACGCCGATTCACGCCAACCGCGAACTGATCAGCCAGGCGCTCGCCAATCTCGTCGAGAACGCGATCAAATATGGCAAGCCGCCGCCGCAGTCCGCTGGAACCGTGGTCAGCATGGACGCGCGGCAGATCACCATCGAAGCGCGGCGCGAGGGTGACCAGGTGCTGCTCAGCGTCACCGATCGCGGTCCCGGCATCCCCGAAGGCGACCGCAAGCACGCCGTCGAACGATTTGTCCGGCTGGAGGCGAGCCGCACGCTGCCGGGCTCCGGCCTCGGCCTCAGCCTTGCCTCGGCAGTCGCGACGCTCCATGGCGGCGAATTGCGGCTGGGCGATGCCAATCCCGGGCTCGTCGCCACGCTGGCGCTGCCGGCGCGCGCGGGCGCCGGCGACAGGGTTGCTCCTCCAATACCGGATGTGCCACAGAAGGTGGCATGAACCACTCCGCGCCGGGAAACGCGGACAAGACTGGAGAGGGCCTGGCCGCGCGCTTTGCGGAGGCCCCCCATATTGCCGCTTCCGCAACCGACGAACGACGTTTTGAAAGTTGGCTGGCCGAGCTCGAGCCGGCACAATTGACTCGTCTCGAAGCGCTGCTGGCTCATCCCTTCGCGCGGGATATTCTGGCCGGAATCGCGGAATTCTCGCCTTATTTGTTCGATCTCGTGCGCGCCGATGCGCTGCGCCTGATCCGTTTGCTCGAATGCGATCCCGATCTGCATCTGCCCGCCCTGATCGCTGAGGCGAGAGACGCGGTGCTTGCCGCGGCGGATGAAGCCGAGGTGATGCGGCTGCTCCGCCGCATGAAGGCCGAGGCCGCACTGCTGACAGCGCTGTGCGACATCGGCGGGGTCTGGCCGGTGATGCGGGTGACAGCAGCGTTGACCGATGTCGCGGTGTCCTCGGTGCAGGCGGCGCTCCAGTACCAGCTGCGGCAGGAAGCCGCACGTGGCAAGATCCTGCCGCCAAATCCCGAGGCGCCCGAAGAAGGCTGCGGCCTGATCGTGCTCGCCATGGGCAAGATGGGCGCGGGCGAGCTGAACTATTCCAGCGACATCGATCTCATCGTCTTCTTCGATCCCGACAATACGACGCTCGCGCCCGACATCGAGCCGCAGCCGTTCTTCGTCCGGGTGACGCAAGGCATCGCGCGCGTCCTCCAGCAGCGCACCTATGACGGCTATGTGTTCCGCGTCGACCTGCGGCTGCGGCCCGATCCGTCGTCGACGCAGGTGGCGATCTCGCGCGACGCCGCATTGCATTACTACGAGCGGGAAGGGCGCACCTGGGAGCGCGCCGCGATGATCAAGGCGCGTGCCTGCGCCGGCGATGCCAAGGCAGGCGAAGCGCTGCTCGCCGAGATCGCGCCGTTCGTCTGGCGCAAGCATCTCGACTTCGCCGCGCTCGCCGACGTCCACGACATGAAGCGGCAGATGCAGACCTATCGCGGCCAGAGCGAGGTCGCGGTCGAAGGCCATAACGTCAAGGTCGGCCGCGGCGGCATCCGCGAGATCGAGTTCTTCGCGCAGACCCAGCAGCTCATCGCCGGCGGCCGCCATCCGGAATTGCGGGTGCGGCCGACGCTCGCCGCGCTCAACGTGCTCGCCTCCAGCAACTGGATCACCTCTGCCGCGTGCGACGAGCTGACCACCGCATACGAATTCCTGCGCCGGGTCGAGCATCGTCTCCAGATGGTCGCGGACGAGCAGACCCATGCGCTCCCCGAAGACAAGGAGGCCGTCGAGCGCTTCGCCCGCTTCTTCGGCTATCCCGACCGCGAAGCCTTCGCGCGCGACCTGCTGCGTCAGCTCGAGATCGTGCAGGGACACTACGAGAAGCTGTTCGAGGGCGACGATCCGACCGGCACGGCAAAGCTGCCGGCGCTCGACTACAGTGCGGGCCCCGACGATCCGCGCCTGCTGCAGCACCTCGCGACGCTCGGCTTCAAGAAGCCGGCCGCCGTGGCGCAGACCGTGCGCGACTGGATCACCGGCGACTACCGCGTCTTCCGCAACGAGGCGACGCGAAACGCCTTCATCGAATTCGTGCCGGCCCTGATCGACGGCCTCGCGCATGCCGAGGAGCCTGACCGCGCCGTCGTGGCGTTCGATCAATTCCTCGGAGCGCTCCAGCGCGGCGGCCGGCTAATCACGCTGCTCGGCCAGAACCGTGACCTCGTCGCGCTGGTGGCGCTCGTGCTCGGCGCGGCCCCGCGGCTCGGCGAGATGCTGGCGCGGCAGCCGCAGCTCATGGATGGCCTGATCGATCCGCGCTTCTTCGGCGCGATGCCCGACCGGCAGGAATTGTCGGCGCGGCTTGCGGCGACAGTGCAGGACGCGGCCTCCTACGAAGAATTCCTCGATCGCCTGCGGCTGTTCGGGCAGGAGAGCCTGTTCCTGATCGGCACGCGCATCCTCTCCGGCACCGTGTCGGCGCAGCAGGCGAGCACGGCCTTCGCGGACGTCGCCGAAGGCGTCGTCCACACCGTGCATGGCCTCGTCGCCGACCGCTTTGCCGCGCAGCACGGCCGCATCGAGGGGCAGGAGACCGCGATCATCGCGATGGGTCGGCTCGGCAGCCGCGAGATGACGGCCTCGTCCGATCTCGACCTGATCCTGCTCTACGATTTCGACGGCGAGAATCCGGACTCGGATGGGGCGAAGTCGCTGCAAGGCGCGCATTATTTTGCCCGCTTCACCCAGCGCCTGATCAGCGCCTTCACGACGCGCACCAATTACGGCGTGCTCTACGAGATCGACATGCGGCTGCGCCCGTCGGGGCGCGCCGGCCCCGTGGCCTCGAGCCTAGCCTCCTTCGCCGACTATCAGGCCAACGAGGCCTGGACCTGGGAGCACATGGCGCTGACGCGCGCGCGCGTCGTGTCGGCGTCAGCCGAATTCCGCGAGCGGATCGAGCGCGTCATTCGCGAGGTCCTGACCCGCCGCCGCGACCGCGCGATCATCGCCAACGACGTCGCCGACATGCGGGGCGCGATCGCGCAGGAGAAGGGCGAGACCGATCATTGGGATCTCAAATATGCCGCCGGCGGCATGATCGACATCGACTTCATCGCGCAATATCTCCAGCTCGTGCATGCCCATCACAAGCCCGAGATCCTCGACGTCAGCACGCTTCAGGTGCTGGACAACGCCGCCAAGCTCGGTGTGCTGCCGCAGTCGGAGGCGGAGATCCTGCGCGCCGCAGCGCGGCTCTATCACGATTTGACGCAGATCCTGCGACTTTGCGTCAGCGACGGCTTCAAGCCTGACACCGCCGGCACTGACCTGCTGCGCGTGATGGCCCGCGCCGGCGATGCGCCGGACTTCTCGTCGCTGGAGGCGCGCGTGAAGGAGACGCAGGGCGAGGTGCGGCGCGTATTTACGGCGTTGTTGGAAGCGAAGTAGCGGGCTTCAACGAGGTGAGGGCTTCGCGCACGTTCGGCTCGAGGCCGGCGCCGCCGGCATCGAGATGGGCGAAGATGGCCTTCTTCATCCGGGGATCCCAGAATTTCTTGATGTGGTCGGCGATCCCAGGCACGGCCTTGTCGTGGCCCTGGCTGCGGAAGAAGGTGCCGATCTGGTTGGCCATGTAGACGAGGCGGTCAGGCGACGACATCGATGATCTCCTGGGTACGAAGAGCCGTGATGCGGCCTTCGTGCGTGAACACTTCAAACCCGTCGCTGCGGGCGATTGCAATCAGCGTGATGCCGGCGGCGGCGGCGGTGCGGACCGCGAGCGCGGTGGGGGCGGAGACCGCGACCATCACAGGCGCGCCGATCGCGGCCGTCTTCTGCACCATCTCGACCGAGACGCGGCTGGTCAACAGCACCATGCCGCCGCTTGCGTCGGTGCGGCTGCGTGCGAGCGCACCGGCCAGCTTGTCGAGCGCATTGTGGCGGCCGACGTCCTCGCGCAGCGCGGCCATGCCGTTGGCCGGCGACCAGAAGGCTGCGGCGTGGACGGCGCGGGTCTGCATGTTGATCGCCTGCAGGGGCGCGATCGCCTGCATCGCGGTCATGATCTGCTGCGGCGAGAAGCTGGTCCCTTGCGGCACGATAGCGGCAGGGCGCACCGCCTCCGCGATCGAGTCGATGCCGCAGATGCCGCACCCGGTCGGCCCGGCGATGTGGCGACGGCGTTCGCTGATGCGCGCGGCGTCTTCCGAGGCCAGCCACATCCGCAGCTCGATGCCGTCGTCGAGGCGGACCACGTCGAGTGACTTGATGTCGTCGACGGACTTGATGATGCCTTCATCCAGGCTGAAGCCGACAGCGAAATCCTCGAGGTTCTGCGGCGTCCCCATCATGACGGCATAGGTGCCGCCATTATAGGTCAGCGCCAGCGGCGTCTCCTCGGGGATCAGCCGCGCGCCCTCCGACGCGACACCGTCGCGCCAGATTTCGCGGTCGATCGCCTGGACCGGCACGTGCATGCGGTTACTCCGCGGCCTCGGCCGGCGCGATGCGGCGGGAGTGCCGCGCCTGCTGGTCGTAGGACTTCTGCCAGTCGGACGGGCCGTTCGACGGCGAAATCTGCACCGCCGTGACCTTGTATTCCGGACAGTTGGTCGCCCAGTCCGAATAGTCGGTCGTGATCACGTTGGCCTGCGTATCCGGATGGTGGAACGTCGTGTAGACGACGCCCGGCGACACGCGGTCGGTGATCTCCGCGCGCAGCGTGGTCTCGCCGGCGCGGCTCGTCAGCCGCACCCAGTCGCCGTCGCGCACGCCGCGCTGCTCGGCATCGTGCGGATGGATCTCGAGCCGGTCCTCGGCGTGCCAGACCACGTTCTCGGTGCGCCGCGTCTGCGCACCGACATTGTACTGGCTGAGGATGCGGCCCGTGGTGAGCAGCAGCGGGAAGCGGGGACCGGTGCGTTCGTCGGTCGCGACATATTCGGTGACGATGAACTTGCCCTTGCCGCGGACGAAGCCGCCGATATGCATCACCGGCGTGCCTTCCGGCGCCTTCTCGTTGCAGGGCCATTGCACCGAGCCGAGCTCGTCGAGCTTGGCGTAGGAGACGCCGGTGAAGGTCGGCGTCAGCGCCGCGATCTCGTCCATGATCTCGGACGGGTGGCTGTAGTTCATCTCGAAGCCCATCGCCTTGGCGAGCGCGATCGTGACTTCCCAGTCGGCCATGCCGTTCTTCGGCGTCATCACCTTGCGGACGCGCTGGATGCGGCGCTCGGCGTTGGTGAAGGTGCCGTCCTTCTCGAGGAAGCTCGAGCCGGGCAGGAACACGTGGGCGTAGTTCGCGGTCTCGTTCAGGAAGAGGTCGTGGACGATGACGCATTCCATCGACGACAGCGCGGCGACCACGTGCGTGGTGTTGGGGTCGGACTGGAGGATGTCCTCGCCCTGCACGTAGATGCCCATGAACGTGCCTTCGATCGCGGCGTCGAACATGTTGGGAATGCGCAGGCCCGGTTCGGGATTGAGCTTGACGTTCCACAGCGCCTCGAACTGGTCGCGCACCGCATCGCCCGAGATGTGGCGATAGCCCGGCAGCTCATGCGGGAACGAGCCCATGTCGCAGGAGCCCTGCACGTTGTTCTGGCCGCGCAGCGGGTTCACGCCGACGCCGGGACGGCCGATATTGCCGGTCGCCATCGCGAGGTTGGCGATCGCGATCACGGTGGTCGAGCCCTGGCTGTGCTCGGTGACGCCGAGGCCGTAATAGATCGCGCCGTTGCCGCCGGTGGCGTAGACGCGGGCGGCTTCGCGCAGCACCTTCGGATCGACGCCGGTGAGGATAGCGGTCGCTTCCGGGCTGTGCTTGGGCTGGGCGACGAAAGCGGCCCATTCCTCGAACTCACTCCAGTCACAGCGCTCGCGCACGAAGGCTTCGTTGACGAGGCCTTCGGTGACGATGACATGCGCGAGCGCGGTCACGACCGCGACGTTGGTGCCGGGCATCAAGGGCAAATGCAGCGCCTTCACATGCGGCGATTCCACCATCTCGGTGCGGCGCGGATCGATCACGATCAGCTTGGCACCCTGGCGCAGCCGCTTCTTCAGGCGGGAAGCGAAGACGGGGTGAGCCGAGGCGGGATTTGCACCAATGATGACTGCAACGTCCGTGTGCTCGACCGAGTCGAAATCCTGGGTGCCGGCCGACGTGCCAAAAGTCTGCGACAGGCCATAGCCGGTCGGCGAGTGGCAGACGCGAGCGCAGGTGTCGACATTGTTGTTGCCGAAGCCGGCGCGGATCAGCTTCTGCACCAGATAGGTTTCTTCATTGGTGCAGCGGGACGAGGTGATGCCGCCGATGGCGTCGCGGCCATATTTCTTCTGGATGCCGCGCATCTTGGCCGCGGCGAACGAGAACGCTTCGTCCCAGGAGACTTCTTTCCAGGGATCCTCGATCCGGTCGCGGATCATCGGCTTGAGAATGCGTTCCTTGTGGTTGGTGTAGCCCCAGGCGAAGCGGCCCTTGACGCAGGAATGGCCGCGATTGGCCTTGCCGTCCTTGTACGGCACCATGCGCACGACTTCCTCGCCGCGCATTTCGGCCTTGAAGGCGCAGCCGACGCCGCAATAGGCGCAGGTGGTGACGACGGAATGCTCGGGCTGGCCGATCTCGATCACGGACTTCTCCGTCAGCGTTGCGGTCGGGCAGGCCTGCACGCAGGCGCCGCAGGAGACGCATTCCGAGCCGAGGAAACTCTCGCTCATGCCGGGCGAGACGCGGCTGTCGAAGCCGCGGCCGGAGATCGTTAGGGCGAAGGTGCCTTGCACCTCCTCGCAGGCGCGGACGCAGCGCGAGCAGACGATGCACTTGGAGGGATCGTAGGTGAAGTACGGGTTGGACTCGTCCTTCGGCATCCAGTTGTCGTTGGTGCAGCCGTCGGTCTTGGCGAAGACGTGGTTCTCGCCCTCATAGCCGTAGCGGACGTCGCGCAGGCCCACGGCGCCCGCCATGTCCTGCAATTCGCAATCGCCGTTGGCGCCGCAGGTGAGGCAGTCGAGCGGATGGTCGGAGATGTAGAGCTCCATCACGCCCTTGCGCAGCTTTTTGAGCCGCTCGGTCTGGGTGTGGACGACGATGCCGTTCGTCACAGGCGTGGTGCAGGAGGCCGGCGTGCCGGCACGGCCCTCGATCTCGACGAGGCAGAGCCGGCAGGAGCCGTAGGCGTCGACCATGTCGGTCGCGCACAGCTTCGGGATCTGGTGGCCGGCGTCCATCGCGGCGCGCATGATCGAGGTGCCCTCGGGCACCGTGACCTGGTTGCCGTCGATGGTCAGCGTGACCATCGTTTCCGATTTCGAGCGCGGCGTGCCGTAGTCGATTTCTTCGATCAGAGACATCGTCGTTCTCCTATTCCGCGGCCTGAAGCGTGGTCGGCACGGGTGCGAAATCCTCCCGGAAGTGCTTCAATGCGCTGAGCACGGGGTAGGGCGTGAAGCCGCCGAGTGCGCAGAGCGAGCCGAATTTCATGGTGTTGCAGAGGTCTTCGACGAGCGCGAGGTTTTCGGCTACCCGCTCGCCGTTGATGATCTTCTCGATGGTCTCGACGCCGCGGGTCGAGCCGATCCGGCAGGGCGTGCACTTGCCGCAGGATTCGACGGCGCAGAATTCCATCGCGAAGCGCGCCTGCCTGCGCATGTCGACGCTGTCGTCGAACACGACGATGCCGCCATGGCCGATCAGGCCGTCGCGCGCGGCGAAGGCCTCGTAGTCGAACGGCGTGTCGAACAGGGCGCGGGGGAAATAGGCGCCCAAGGGGCCGCCGACCTGCACCGCGCGAACCGGACGGCCCGTGGCCGTGCCACCGCCGATATCGTCGACGAGCTCGCCGAGCGTCACGCCGAACGCGGTCTCGAACAGCCCGCCATGGCGGATGTTGCCGGCGAGCTGGATCGGCATCGTGCCGCGCGAGCGGCCCATGCCGAAATCGGCATAGGCCTTGGCGCCTTCGGCGAGGATGAAGGGGATCGCGGCGAAGGACAGCACGTTGTTGATGACGGTCGGCTTGCCGAACAGGCCGTGATGCGCGGGCAGCGGCGGCTTGGCGCGCACGATGCCGCGGCGGCCTTCGAGGCTCTCCAGCAGCGAGGTTTCTTCGCCGCAGACATAAGCGCCGGCGCCGACGCGCACCTCGAGATCGAAGCTGTAGGTCGAGCCGCCGATCCTGTCGCCGAGATAGCCGCCACGCTTCGCCGCCTGGATCGCGGCGTTCATCGCCTCGACCGCGTGCGGATATTCGCTACGGATGTAGATGTAGCCCTTGGTGGCGCCGACAGTGATGCCTGATGTCGTCATGCCCTCGATCACCAGGAAGGGATCGCCTTCCATGATCATGCGGTCGGCGAAGGTGCCGCTGTCGCCTTCGTCGGCATTGCAGACGATGAACTTGCGGTCGGCCTTCGCCTGGGCAACCGTCTTCCACTTGATGCCGGTCGGAAAACCCGCACCGCCGCGGCCGCGCAGGCCCGAGGCAGTGACTTCGTTGAGGATCGCATCCGAGCCGAGCGAGAGTGCACGCTCAAGGCCCTTGTAACCGCCATGGGCGCGGTAGTCGTCGAGCGAGCGCGGATCGATCACGCCGCAGCGGGCGAAGGTGAGGCGGGTCTGGCGCTTCAGCCAGGGAATCTCGTCGGTCGCGCCGAGCCGCAACAGATGCGGCGTGTTGCTGGCGAGCGCATCGAGCAGGGAAGGCACATCGGTCTCGCTGACCGGACCGAACGCGATCCGGCCCTGCGGCGTTGCGACCTCGACCAGCGGCTCCAGCCAATACATGCCGCGGGAGCCGGTCCTGACGATCTCGACCTTGATGCCGCGCTTGGCCGCGGCCTGCTCCAGTGCCAGTGCAACCTCGTCGGCACCTACGGCCACGGCACCCGCGTCGCGTGAGACGAATAGACGCATACTCATCGCTGGGCCTCCGCAACCAGTGCATCGAGGCGCTTCTCGTTGAGCCGGCCGACGAGGCGGCCGTCGAGCATCGCCGACGGCGCGGTTGCGCACAGGCCGAGGCAGTAGATCGGCTCCAGCGTGACGCGATCATCCGCCGTCGTATGTCCGAGCGAAACGCCGAGCTTCGACTCGGCGCGCGCGGCCAGCGCATCGCCGCCGGCGGCCTGGCAGGCCTCCGCGCGGCACAGCTTCAGCACATGGCGGCCGGCCGGCTTGTGCCGGAAATCATGGTAGAAGGTGAACACGCCGTGCACCTCGGCGCGCGACAGATTGAGCGCCTGCGCCACCATGGGAATCGCTGCCTCCGGCACGTAGCCGAACGCCTCCTGAAGGGCGTGCAGGATGACGAGCGTCGCGCCTTCCTGCTTCGCATGTTCGGCGATGATCTCGGCGCCGCGCGTCTCGTCCCAAGGCTCGTATACCGCTGTCATTCTTCGTTCTCAGATTGAGCGTCCCTTGCTCGCAAACTATTTGGAATCGTTCGAAGATCAATAAAGCTGTCTCATGCTGCGATTGCGAATTCTGATCGATTGACGAGGCCAATAGATCGATATGAAATCGCTATCGACGCTGTTCCGCTTGCCGGTTTTTCCGTGTTGGTAAGGGCTTGCCGTGCTAGCTTGCATGCCACGAGAAATTTCGAGGGGACGTCCGGTTGATCGACAAGCTTGAACTGCTGCTGGCGCTGGCGAAGGAACGGCATTTTGGTCGCGCGGCAGAGGCTTGCGGGGTGACCCAGCCGACCATGTCGACCGGGCTGAAGCAGCTCGAGGAGATCCTCGGCGTGATGCTGGTCCAGCGCGGGTCCCGTTTCCAGGGTTTTACCCCCGAGGGCGAGCGGGCGCTGGACTGGGCGCGGCGGATCGTGGGCGATGCCCGCGCGATGCGCGACGAGATCAACGGGCTCAAGCATCAGCTCTCCGGCGAGATCCGCATTGCCGCGATCCCGACCGTGCTCGGCATGGTCGCGTCGCTGACGACGCCGTTCCGCGCGCGGCATCCCGAGGTGCGCTTCAGCATCCGCTCGACGACCTCGTCGGAGGTGCTGGGGTTGCTCGAAAATCTCGAGGTCGATGCGGGGCTGACCTATATCGAGAACGAGCCGATCGGCAAGGTGCGCACCATTCCGCTCTACAATGAGAGCTATCGCCTGCTGACTGCGCCGGACGGAATGTTCGGCGACCGCGAGACGGTGACCTGGAAGGAGGTCGGGCAGGTGCCGCTGTGCCTGCTGACGCCCGACATGCAGAACCGCCGCATCATCGATCGCGCGCTGCGCTCGGTCGGTGCGGAGGCGACGCCGACCCTGACTTCAAACTCGCTGCTGGTTCTGTTCACGCATGTGAAGACGGGACGCTGGGCGAGCGTGATGCCAGCCAAGCTCGCCGAGACGCTCGGCCTGTCCGACACGGTGCGCTCGATCCCGATCGTCGACCCCGAGGTCAATTACAGCATCGGCATGGTGATCCCGCAGCGCGATCCGATGACGCCGCTGATCGCGGCGCTGGTCAATGTCGCGCGTGAGGTCGCACCGTCGTTGCAGCTGTAGGGGCCAAAGCGTTTTCGAGCGAAGTGGTTGCCGGTTCGCGTGAAGAAAACGCGTCAAAGCAAGAACTTAGAGTTTCGATTCTGATGCAATCAGAATCGAAACTCTAGGCCGCGGCCGATATTCCGGAGGCTGCCTTGACGGCGTCGCGCGGCAGGGTCACGCGGACGACGGTGCCGACATCGATCTTCGAGCGCAGCCGCATCGAGCCGCCGTGGAGCTGCGCCAGCGAGCGGGCGATGGCGAGGCCGAGGCCGGAGCCGTGATAGGTCTTGGTGAGCTGGCTCTCGACCTGCTCGAACGGGTGGCCGAGCCGCGCCAGCGAATGCGGCGCGATGCCGATGCCGGTGTCGGCGATCATCAGCACGATCCGGTCCTCGAGCTGCCGGCTGCGCACCACGATGCGGCCGCCGTCGGGCGTGAACTTCACCGCGTTGGAGAGCAGGTTGACGATGATCTGCTTGGTGGCGCGGCGGTCGGCGACGACGGAGATCGATTTCTCGATCTCGGCATCGAGCGTCAAACTCTTGTCCTCGGCGCGGCCGGAGACGACGCGCAGCGACTCCGCAAGGGTCTGGCCGAGGTCGAGCTCTTCCATGTCGAGCTTCATGCGGCCCGCTTCGATCTTGGACATGTCGAGGATGTCGTTGATGACTTCGAGCAGGTAATGGCCGCTGTTCAGGATGTCCTGGCAGTATTCCTGGTACTTCTCGCTGCCGAGATCGCCGAACATCCCTGAGCCCATGATCTCGGAGAAGCCGATGATGGCGTTGAGCGGCGTGCGCAGCTCGTGGCTCATATTGGCGAGGAATTTCGACTTGGTCTGGTTGGCTTCCTCGGCACGGGTCTTCTCGCGCTGGTACTTTTCGGCGAGATCGGCGAGCTCGTTGGTCTGGCGCTCAAGGGCTGCCTGCGAGCGCTTCAGATCGATGACGGTGGCGCGCAGGCGCAGATCGTTGTCGACCAGCTTCTGCTCGTGCTCCTTGATCCGGGTGATGTCGGTACCAACAGAGACGTAGCCGCCGTCCTTGGTGCGGCGCTCGCTGATGTGCAGCCAGCTGCCATCGTCGAGCTGCGCCTCGAAGGTGCGCGCGCCCGGGCCCTGGATGCTGGTCTCGTTGTGGCGGGTGCGCACCTCCGGCATGCGGCCGACCTCGAGCACGGTCTCGTAGGAGGTGCCGGGGATGACGGCGCTGTCGGGCAGCTTGTGCAGGCGCTGGAAGTGCGAGTTGCAGAGCACGAGGCGGTCGCTGGCGTCCCACAGCACGAAGGCTTCCGGAATGGTCTCGATGGCGTCGCGCAGGCGAAGGTCGGCTTCGACGGTGCGCTCGGCCAGGCTCTTCTGCTCGGTGATGTCGACGGCGATGCCGATCAGGTGGACGCTGGAATCGGTCGCCCCGCGGGTCTTCTCGCAGCGGACGCGGAGCCAGATCCAGTGGCCGTCGACATGTTGCATGCGGAAGGTCTGGTCGATGTGGTCGATCTTCTCGGAGATCAACTGGTCGGCGATCTCGAACAGGTCGATGTCGTCGGACTTCACCAGCGCGTTGACCTCGCCGAACGTGAGGAGCTCGTTGCGGCCGTCGAGGCCCAGCATTGAGAACATCGACTGCGACCAGAAGATCCGGCCGCGCGACAGGTCCCAGTCCCACAGCCCGCAGCGGCCGCGGTTGAGCGCGGTGTCGATGCGGCCGCGGACGGCGTCGTTGATGAGGTCGCCCTCGCGGGCGCGGGTCGACTGCCAGTGGAAGGCGAAGCCGAGGATCAGGACGACGAAGCCGGTGGTGGCCGACAGCGTCACCGAGAGCGCGGCGTCCGAGCCCCAGATCGGCTCGTTGCGTTCCTGCAGCACGGTGACGAAGCCGGGCAGCGACTTGATCTGACGCGCGGTCGCCATCGCGGAATTGCCGTTCGGCAGCGTCATGTCGGAGATGTTGCCGTCGCGCGGCGGCGCCGCCAGCAGCTGCGCGGTGGTGATGGCATCGAGCAGGCGGTCGTTGCCGGCGGGATCGCTGTCGATCGGAATGCGGGCGAGGATGCGGCGGTCGATGCCGGCCGAGGTGACGATGACGTGGCGGCCCGTGGCCGTGCCCCAGGAGGGGATCAGGTCGGGCAGCAAGGTCGGCAGCAGCTCGATGTTCTTCTGTCGCTCGATCCGCGAGGAGGCAAGGCGGTCGATGCGTTCGGCGAGCAGATCGGCCAGCGCCGAGATGTCGTGCCGGATCACCACCCGCTTCTGGCGGGTCTGGTCGACGACCTGCACGAACGCGCCGAGGCAGATCGTGATGAGGAATGCGATGATGAGCGTCGGCACGGCACGGCGTAGCGCCGGCTCCGCGATCAGGAGCCGATGATAGGCAGGTTTCGCGATCGATTGCGCCAATCCCTTGATCGAATCGGATTGGACGCACGCGTTCGCGGCGTCTGCGCGCGCCATGCCTTCGGCCCCCTGAAAAACCAGCTTACGACGAATTTCGAAAGCAGCCCCACGTCGCTTTCGAATCACACCGATTTGAATCCAGTTTTCGCAGGCTGTCGAGAGTCAATGAATCGTTAATGCCGAATAATTCTTATCCAACGGAGACTTCGCGCTGCTGGCGTCAGCAAATCGGCGTGCGCGATGAGTCCGAAACAAGAACGTGTGACTCCGCGCACATTGTATCACGCGCGCGGCGGCTCGGCGTGACTGATGACGCGCTTTACGCTCGGGAACGCGCGACGCAGGGCGCGCTCGATCGCGTCGACGTGCTCGTGCACCTTGATCACGCTCATCGATGGCGCGGCGCGGCAGTGGAAGTTGACGATCTCGCCGGCGTCGGTGTTGCGGACGCGCACATTGTGGATGTCGTGGATCTCGCCGCCGGCGGCATATTCGGTCAGCGCGGCAGCGATGATCTGCACCCGCTCCGGCGCGGCATCGACGCCGAATGGCAATTCCGGTTCCAGCGGCTCGATATGGACGTCGACCTCGACGTCCTCGCCGAACTCCTCCTGGATGTTGCGCTCCAGCGTGTTGGCGATGTCATGGGCGGCATCGAGCCGCATCCCGGCGTCGACTTCGAGGTCGATGCTGACGATCAGCTTGGTGCCGAGATCGTGCACCGTGACATGGTGGATGGCGAGGCTCGAATTGCGCGCGATCACCATGATGCGGTCGCGCACGGTCTCGTTGTCGCGGGCGACGGGGACCGGGGTGAAGGTCAGGTCGGCATCACCGAACGCCTGGTCGAGGGCGGCCTGCGCCTTACGCTTGATGCTCTCGACGCGGTCGATCGGATAGGTCCGCGGCACCTTTGCGATCGTGTCGATGAACGTGGTCGCCCCAACCATGCGGACGCGCAGCCGCTCGACCTCGATCACGCCCGGCACGCTGCGGATCGCGGCCGTGGCCTTCTCCTGGGCGCCCTCGGGGGCACGGTCGACCAGCGTCTGCACGGTCGAGCCGGCCATGCGCAGGCCGAGCAGGGCGATCATCACCGCCACCGCCGCGGCCGCCGCCGCGTCACCCCACCAGAAGCCGAAGGCGGCGAGGATCAGGCCGACGATCACGGCGCACGAGCCCATGACGTCGGAGGCGAAATGCAGCGCGTCGGCGGCGAGCGCCTCGCTCCTGGTTTCGCGGGCGGCGCGGTGCAGGGCGCGGGCGCGCCACAGGTTCACGACGATGTCGATCACCAGCACCACGAACGGCACCGCCGAGATGGTCGGCGGCGCGGTTCCCTCGCGCAGCCGGCTATAGGACTCGACCAGGATGCCGCCGGCCAGCACGTAGAGCAGGGCGGTGACGCCGAGCGCGGAGACGCTCTCCAGCTTGCCGTGGCCGTAATGGTGCTCGTCGTCCGCCGGCTTGTCGGAGACCCGCACCACCGCCCAGGTGATGATGGTCGCGACCAGGTCGATCGAGGAGTGCAGGGCTTCGGAGATCAGCGCCAGCGAGCCGATCGCGATGCCGACCACGAATTTGGCCGCCGCCATGCCGCCGCTGGCGAGGATCGAGATAGCCGCGACCGAGGTCTTGTCGTGTTGGGAGGTCATGGCCGGGGATTTAGCAGGGCGCTCGTGAACATCAAGCGACGATCCACAGCTCTAGTCGCAAGTGAGTTGCAGGAGCGAAGCTATTGCGAATGCTTCCGAATTGAATGGTGATTTGCGTCACTGGCTCCGTCATGCCCGGGCTTGTCCCGGGCATCCACGTTCTTGATGCCGCGTGGCAAAGACGTGGATGGCCGGGTCAAGCCCGGCCGTGACGAGCGGAGAGAGCGGTGCCCGATCGCTCTTGCTTTACCGCACCCCGAGCCTCACACCGTCACCACAATCTTCCCCAGATGCTTGTTCGCCTCCATGTGCTCGAACGCCTGGTCGATCTGGTCGAACGGATAGACCTTGTCGATCGGCAGCTGCAGCTTCCGCGACTCCACCGCGCCCCAGATGTCCTTCCTGACCTCGTCGAAGATCTCGCGGACCTCCTCGATGCTGCGGGTGCGGAAGGTGACGCCGATGTAGCTGATGCGGCGGGCCGCATGGAGGTCGAAGTTGAAATCGGCATGGGTGCCGCCGAGCCGGCCGACATTGACGATGCGGCCGAGGATCTTCGTGGCCGCAAGGTTCTGGTTGGCGGCCTTGCCCGAGACCTGGTCGACGATGAGGTCGACGCCTTCGCCGTTGGTCGCCTTCAGCACCTCGTCGACCCATTTGGGATCGGAGGAATCGACCGCGAGGTCGGCGCCGTACGCCGTCAGCCGGCCGCGGCGATAGGCATCGGTCGAGGAGCCGATCACGAGCCTGGCGCCCTTGAGCTTGGCGATCTGCATCGCCATCAGGCCGACGCCGGAGCTGGCGCCCTGGATCAGCACGGCCTGGCCGGGCTGCACGCCGCCGACGGTGACGACGGCGTTGTGCATGGTCGCGAGCGCGACGGGGAGGGTGGCGGCTTCCTCGAAGTTCATGTTCGAGGGGGCGCGGAACAGCCGGCCGTGATCGGCGAGCGTATACTCGGCGAAGGCGGCGCCGCCGGATCCCATGATGCGATCGCCGACCTTCACACCCTTCGCATCAGGCCCGAGCTCGGCGACTTCGCCGGCCCATTCCATGCCGAGCACGGTGCCGACGCCGCCGGCCGCGCCATGCGCGTGGCCTTTGCGCATGCCGGTGTCGGCGCGATTGAGGCCACAGGCACGCACGCGCACCAGCACCTGCGTGCCCTTAGGCTTTGGTTGAGCGACGTCGGAAATCTGAGCGCCACCAGGGCCGTAGACGTAAGCCTTCATGAATTACTCTCGCTTCTTGAAGTGATTATTCCGCGGCTTGCGCGCTTGGTTGAGCGATCATCCCTTCGAGCCGGCTGCGAATGATGGCCTCGGCTTCGCGCACGATGCGCGAGATGAGCTCGCCGCAGCTCGGGATGTCCTGGATCAGGCCCTGCACCTGGCCGGCCGACCAGATGCCTTCGTCCGAATTGCCGGTCGCATAGACCATCTTGCCGCGGGCACCCGCAACGAGCTCGCGGATGTCCTCGAACTTGGCGCCTTCCTTCTCCATCGCGACGACCTTGGTCGAGATCTCGTTCCTGGCGACGCGCGAGGTGTTGCGCATGGTGCGGAAGATCAGCTCGGTCTCGCGCTCGTCATTGGCGACGATCTTCTCCTTGATGAGCTGGTGGATCGGGCTCTCCTTGGTCGCCATGAAACGGGTGCCCATGTTGATGCCCTCGGCCCCCAGCGCGAGCGCCGCGACGAGGCCGCGGGCGTCGGCAAAGCCGCCCGAGGCGATCATCGGGATCTTGACCTTGTTGGCGGCGGCCGGGATCAGGATCAGGCCGGGGGTGTCGTCCTCGCCGGGGTGCCCGGCGCATTCGAACCCGTCGATCGAGATGGCGTCGACCCCCATCCGCTCGGCCGAGAGCGCGTGGCGGACACTGGTGCATTTGTGCACGACCTTGACGCCGTGTTTTTTGAACTCGTCGACATGCTCCTGCGGCTTGTTGCCGGCGGTCTCGACCACCGTGATGCCGGCTTCGATGATGGCGGCGCGGTATTCGGCGTAGGGCGGCGGCTTGATCGCCGGCAGGATGGTCAGGTTGACGCCGAACGGCTTGTCGGTGAGGTCGCGGCAACGCGCGATCTCCCTGGTGAGGTCCTCCGGCGTCGGCTGGGTCAGCGCCGTGATGAAGCCGAGCGCGCCGGCATTGGCGACCGCGGCGACCAGCTCGGCCCGTCCGACCCATTGCATGCCGCCCTGGACGATCGGGTGCTCGACGCCGACGAGCTTCGTGAACCGTGTCTGCAGCATGATCTGTTTCCCCCTGGCCGGCCCGCAGGCTCTGTTATCGGTCGATGGCGGCAGGATGCCGCCCGGGTCGGGAAATGTCTATTGCGCCGCCGTGCGGTCAGGGCGGGGCGATCATGCGGGAGATGAGGGTGATTCCGCGGGACGGATAATTGATGCTCAATCCGTCATCCTGAGGCGCGAGCGCAGCGAGCCTCGAAGGACGAGCGGCCCCGCTGCAAGAGCCGGGCTGTCGCCCTTCGAGGCCTCCGCTTCGCTCCGGCACCTCAGGGCGACGGTCGAAAATGAGTGCCCGCTGCTTCAACACCGTCATTGCGAGCGCAGCGAAGCAATCCAGAATCTTTCCACGGACGGATTCTGGATTGCGTCGTCGCCAACGCAAAATTGCTTCGCAATTTTGTCGCTACGCTCCTCGCAATGACGGCGAATATGATGACGGGGGCCGTAGCCCGGATGGAGCGAAGCGCAATCCGGGGTTCGTGCAACAAACGACGTCTGCCCCGGATTTCGCTGCGCTCCATCCGGGCTACGAGGCTTCGCGGGCTGCGACGCCTACTCCGCCGACAGCCGCACCATCTGGCGGCCGCCGTTCATTTCCTTGAGGCGGTTGACGAAGTTTTCCGGGCGCTGCCAGCGGTAGGGGACCTGCAGGCCCATGAACTCGGCGATGTCGCCGATGAAGCCGGTGCAGTTGGTGGTCTCGGCATTCCAGACCGGCGAGCTCGCCTGCAATTTCTTGATGTAGGCGAACACCCGCTTGGCGTCGGCTTCGTTGAGGTACACGCGATAGCTCGCGGTCAGATATTCCGGGTCGAGATCGCCGTAGCTGGCGCCGGTCTCGGCTGGCACCCAGGTGAGGTGGCCGAGCACATAGGCCAAGGTGTCGCCGGCGGGCGTCAGGCCTGCAACCTCGACGGCGCGCTCGCTGGTCTTGCCGTACCAGACGAAGGCATGGCCCCAGCTCGCCGCCGTGCGGGCGCGGAAGTCGACGTAGTATGGACCTTTCTCCGCGCGCGCGACCGGGCGCCGCGTTGCTTGCGGCTGAGGTCGTGACGCGGTGTCGGTCGTGGCAAGCGCATTGGCATCGGCAACGCGCTTGTTCGCTTCATGGGCCGAGGCCGAGGGTGTCGTGCACGCGAGCATCGCCGCGAGCGCAAATCCCGCAAGGATGCAGGATTCCGTTCGATCAGGTCTATTCGTCACGCTATGCCCCCTCGACTGTCGGCCGCTTACGCTAGTTCTGCGCCTCAGTAGCGCGCAGCGACCGGGCCGGGCGCCTTGCCGATCGGGGCCTTACCGACCGGGCTCTTGCCAATCGGCATCTTGCCGATCGGGGCCGGCCCAGCCGGATACACCGGCACGGGCTGCCGCCGCGGCAGATCCGCAGCGTTTGCGGCCGTCACCAGAGCAAGCGTGGTGCCGAGAACAAATACAATCTTCTTCACAGTCATACCCCTAGCAGGTTTGGTCCAAACACGGCTGACCCGTGCCCCCAGACACGCCTCACAGAAGGGCGGCGGAATGCGACCAAGTTGCGGCACGCTCGCGACATGTTGGCGGCATTGATCGTGCGCGAGAGGATGTGATGTGTCTGGATGTTTCGGGGCACCGCAATGCGGTCTGTAGGATGGTTAGAGCGCAGCGAAACCCATCGGCCATTTGCATGAGAGATGATGGGTTTCGCTGCGCTCTACCCATCCTACGCGAGGTGGGCTGCTTAGCGATCGGCACGCAGCCGGAAATGCATCTCGATCTTCGCCGGTGATCCTTCGCTCGCAACGCGCCAGGGCGAAAAGCCGGGCGTTGGATCCGGATCGGAGCGAAGATCGACCGGCCAGCGTTGCGTGGGAACGCCCGGGAGCGTCAGGCTGATGGCGCGGTGGCGCGTCTTGTACATCAGCGAGGCCGAGGCAATGATCGCGCGGCGATCGCCGTCATGCGCGCGCCAGTTCGCCGGCAACAGCGGGTTGGCATATCCCTGCGCCTCCTCGACCTCGATCTTCAAATCTTCTTCGCTGTCAGGCAGCGCCATCCCGGCGGGAAGCCGGAATTCGATGTCGAGCGTCATGAAGCCATGGCTGAGATTGGGCGAGCGGATGAATTCATGCCATCCCCACCAGGCGAGGCCTGCCGCGATGAGAAGGACGGGGATCGCGAACGGAAGCGACAGCCGCGCCGTGCGGCGAGGCGCGTCATCGGAGCTTTCCGCCGTTGGCGGCGGCGCCGTGTTTCGGATCAGGCCGAAGCGCATGAACAGCCAGATGCCGGCAATCAGGCCGGCTATGCCGCCGATCGGGCCGATGTCGACGAAGGCGCCCATGGCAATGCCGCCGTCGCGATCCGGCCCCGCCAGCATGACCACCAGCGCGGCCAGGCCGGACCAGCCGGCCAGCGCACCAAGGAGGGCAGACAGGAAGCCGAGGACGAAGCGCATGTGCGATTGGTCGCAATGATGGAGATCGCGGTTCGAGATTGTCGTAGCCCGCATGAGCGAAGCGATATGCGGGGTGCTTTTGCGGAGGGGCATGCGTCCCGGATGTCGCTTCGCTCATCCGGGCTACGACACCGATGCTCCTCACCCGATCCTGTTGAGGCTGTTCCGGATCGTCGAGAAGATGCCGCCGATGTCCTTGCGCAAGGCATCGAGCGCATTGAAATTGTCGAAGATGCGGACGAGGCGGTCCTCGACCTCGCGCTTGCTCCTGGTCAGCGCGTCGACGCGCGAGGCGAGGGTGACGTCGCCATTCGCCTCGATCTCGCTGACGGTCTTGGCGAGGAGGTCGCGCGTGGTGCCGACCTCGGCGATCAGGGCCTCGATGCCGAACACCGGCGCCTTCAGCGGAACGAGATCGGCCTGCGACTTCGACAGCTCCGCCTTGAAGGTGTTGAGCGTTGTCACCGTTTCCTGCAAGGCGCCGAGGCGTCGGCGCGACTGGAGGACGAACTCGTTCAGCGCGTTCTGGCGGTCGGCAAGGGTCTTGCCGTCGGGGTCGGTCTCGACGTCGGCGAGCGAGCGTTCGAGCTGGGCCTGGCGCTGGCCGAGCTCCTCGAAGTCGAGCCGGATGGACTTGAGGATGTTGAAACTGTCGTCGATGCGGGCGAGGCGCTGCTCGATCTCGATCTTGTTCTTCGACAGCGTCTCGACGCGGGTGCCGAGCGGCGCCTCGCCGCCGGTCTCGAGCTCGTCGATGCTTTTGGCGAGGCGGTCATGACTGAGGCCGAGCTCGGAGATCAGGGCGTTGATGCCGGCATCCGAGGAGCGCAGCGGGACCAGCTCGGCATGGGATTTCGCCAGATCCTCCTTGTACTGGTTCAGCATCGCGAACGTGTCCTGGACCGCGTTCACCCGCCCCAGCAGTGCCGAGATGTCGCGCGCGATGTCCCGCTGCCGGTCGGCGAGGTTGTTCTTGCGGTCGTCGGTCTCGAGGTCGTGCAGCGAGCGTTCGAGCTGGTTCTGGCGGTCGCGGATCTCGGTGAAGACAGGCTCGACCGCGCGGCGCTGATCGGCGACCTTGCCGACCGTCTCGCGCAGCGCCTGCTGGCGGCGGCGGATCTCGGCGAGCTGGTCGTGCATGTCGGTGGATTCGTTGCGGCCCTGCTGGAGCAAGGCGCGCTGCTCGGTCTCACCCAGCTTGTCGTGGAGCGCGGAGACGGCCTCTCGGGGATCGCTCTCGATCAAATGTTGAACGGTGGCGTCGAGGTGGTTCTGCAGGGCGTGGGCGACGACCACGTCTTCGCGGGTCTTCTTGAGGCGGTCGCGCAAGGTGTCGAGGCGCCGGTCCTGGCGTGACAGCCGCCAGGCGGTTGCTCCGATCAGCGCCAGCCCGACCGCCGTGACCGCGCCGGTTGTGACGCGCTGTGGCATCGGGAGGCTGCCGAACAGGGCCGGCAGATGGGCGATGTCATAACCAAACGCCTGCTGGGCAAGCATGGCGATGGCGGCCAGCAGGACAAACCAGGCAACCAGGAAAAACAGCCACATCGTGACTTCCTCAAGCCGGCACACATTATCGCCATATTTGCTATTGGAGAGCGGAACCGAGATCAAGGGGCGCAGGGCTTGCCGCAGGTTTCCGGGTGCGCCATCCACCGTTGGTTGCGGAAGCCGATCGGCGGAGGCGTGGGAAGAGGTGCCGGATTTTCCCGAGAGGGAGGCGGTGGCGCCAAGTCGCTCCGCCGTCGTTCCGGGGCGGCGCACAGCGCCGAGCCCGGAATGACGGACGAGGGAGTCCGTAGCCCGCATAAGCGAAGCGACATGCGGGGTGTCACAGCAAAGACTTGTCCCGGATATCGCTTCGCTCATCCGGGCTACGGCACGGTAACAGCGGCTACAGCCGAAACTCGTTCGTCAACTCGCCGATACCGTCGATCGCGACCGTCACCGTATTCACCGGCTCCTTCATCACGCCGACGCCGACCGAGGTGCCGACGGCGATGAGGTCGCCGGGCAGCAGGGTCATGTCGTGGGAGATCTTGCTGACCAATTGCTGGGCGGTGAAGATCATGTCCGAGATCGGATAGTTCTGCCGCTCCGCTCCGTTGAGGATGGTACGCACCACGAGCCTGGCCGGATCGAGGCCGGTCGCGATCACCGGGCCGAACGGGCCGTAATCGTCGATGCCCTTGGCGCGGGCCCATTGCGGGAAAGTGGGATCGCTGGTCAGGATATCGTTGGCGGTGATGTCGTTGACGCAGGTGTAGCCGAAGATGAAGCTGTCGGCCTCATCAGGCGAGACGCGGGCGCAGGTCTTGCCGATGACGATGCCGAGCTCGCCTTCATAGGTGGTCTTGCCGTCGTAGTAGGAGGGACGGCGGATCACGGCGCCCGGCGTCGTAATGCTGGTGGTGGCTTTCAGCAGATAGAGCGGCTCCGGCGGCTCGGGCTGGTTCAGCTTGGCCGCGAGCGCGTGAAAATTATTCCAGAGCGCGACGATCTTGCTGGGCGCACAGGGCGCCAGCAGCTCGACCTCCGACAGCGCCAGAATCTTGCCGGTCGCAGCATGGCGGCCGAACATCTCGCCTTCATGCACGCTGATGCCGGAAGAGCTCAGCGTGCCGAAGCCGGTCGCGCCGGCGTGGCGGAAGCGCAGCCATTGTTTCATCTCGCCCGCCATCACGCCACCGCCAGTGCGCGGGGATCGTTCGGGGCGGAGACGCCGTCATAGAGACCGGCGATGCGGGCGCGCTGGGTCACCATCGCCAGCACCGAGTCGAGTGCGGGCGTGGCGATGCCGGTGAGGCGGCCCATCTCCTGCACCACGGTCACGAGCGGGTCGATCTCCATGGGGCGGCCGCGCTCGAGATCCTGCAGCATCGAGGTCTTGTGCGCGCCGACCTTGCGGGCGCCCTCGATGCGGCGTTCGACGTCGACGCGGAATTTGACGCCGAAAGTCTCGGCGATGCCTTGCGTCTCCACCATGATCGCGCGCGACAGCGCACGGGTGGACGGATCGGTGCAGATCACGTCGAGCGTGGCATGGGTCAGCGCGCTGATCGGGTTGAAGCAGACATTGCCCCAGAGCTTGAGCCAGATCTCGTCGCGGATGCGGTCGAGCACCGGCGCCTTCAGCCCGGCGGCGACGAAGAGGTCGGCGAGGCGCTGCACGTCGGAGGTGATCTCGCCGGAGGGCTCGCCGAGCGGAAAATTGTTGCCGTAGACGTGGCGGATCACGCCGGGCGCCTCGATCTCGGTGGCGGGATAGACGATGCAGCCGATGGCGCGCTCGGCGCCGATCTCGCGCCACTGCCGCCCGCCGGGATCGATGCTCTCCAGCGTCGAGTTCTCGTATTGGCCGCCGTGCTTGTAGAAGTACCAATAGGGGATGCCGTTGACGGCGGTGACGATGCGGGTGTGCGGGCCGAGCAGCGGCTGCATCTTCTCGATCACGCCGGTGATCGAATGCGCCTTCAGCGTGATGATGATGTAGTCCTGCACGCCGAGCTCGGCGGGATCGTCGGTGCAGCGCGGATGCACGGTGTGCTTCTCCTCGCCCGCGAGCAGCGTCAGGCCGCGCTCGCGCATGGCGGCGAGATGCGCGCCGCGGGCGACCAGGCTGACGTCGGCGCCCGCACGCGCGAGCTGAACTCCGAGATATCCGCCGATCGCGCCGGCGCCGTAGATGCAGATCTTCATGAAATCCTCGCGAGCAGTGACCGGATTTTGGGACGAAGGATCCGGTCCGGCTCGGATGCTTCCGAGCCGGGGCCGGTAGTCGCAGGGGAAGTGTGACGCTCTAAAGCGCGGTGCGCTTTGGTTTAGGCGGCCGCTTGCGGCGCGCCGTTGATCGCTTCGTCAACGGCAGCGGCGATGTCGCGCATGCTGATGACGGAGACGAGGCTGTAATCGTCGATCACGGGCAGATGGCGGATGTGATGACGGTTCATCAGATGCCGCACGTGCTCGATCGTGTCGCTCGACGAGCAGGACACGAGCTGCTGCACCGAGACGAGCTGCGAGACCTTCACATTGATGGCGTTGGCGCCGTGCTCGGCGACCGCGCGCACCACGTCGCGCTCGGTGAACATGCCGACCGCGGTGTTTCCTTCCGAGCGGACCACGTCCTTGACCACGAGCGCGCTGATGTTGTTCGCGCGCATCAGCTTGGCGGCAATACCCACCGTTTCGTTCATTCGCACCGTGACAACGCGCGGCGTCTTCTTGCGCAGAATGTCTCCGACCAGCATGGCAACCTCCCTGGGTGAACGATGAGGGAAGTGTGGTATACATAATGCCAATCGTCAAGCATTGGATTTGGCTGATCCGAAAAATCTTGCGACAGCGATGCTGACGTTTGTCGTCGCGGCAAACGACCAAAAGAAAAGGGGCGCATCGCTGCGCCCCTGTCTCAGCCGTACAATCGATGTGCCGGCTTATGCCGTCTCGGTCTTGGCGTTGGCCGTCGCGGTGTTGGCGCTCTCGGCTTCCTTGCCGAGGATGAAGGAGCGCCGCAGCGGCTTGATCACGAACAGCGCCATCAGCGCCGCCGTGGCGTTGAGCGCCACCGCCACCACGAACACGGCCTTCCAGCCATAGGCCGCCGAGATCACGCTGGCGAGCGGGACGAGCAGGGAGGCCGTGCCCTTCGCGGTGTAGAGCATGCCGTTATTGGTGGTCGCGAATTTCGAGCCGAACGTGTCGCCGCATGTGGCGGGGAACAGCGAATAGATTTCGCCGAACACGCCGAAGTAAACCGCGGTCGCCAGCACGAAAACGATCGGAATGTGGCCGTAGGCCGACAGTGTCAGCAACATCACCGCGGCGGTGCCGAACGCGATGAACATCGTGTGCTCGCGGCCGATCGTGTCGGACACGAAGCCGAAGAACGGGCGGCCGAAGCCGTCGAAGATGCGGTCGAGCGAGATCGCGAATGTCAGGGCCGCCATCTGGAAGCCGGCGAGCGTGACCGGCGTGTCGGCGATCTTGAAGTCGTGCGCGATCGGGGCGATCTGCGCCGCGGTCATCAGGCCGCCGGAAGCGACCATCACGAAGACGAGATACATCACCCAGAAAATAGGGGCGCGCAGCACTTGCGGCGGGGTGAAGTCGATCTTGGTCTGCGGCAGGTTGAGCTGCTTCTTCTTCGGCGGGATCGAGATCCGCGGCGGCTGGATGAAGAAGGCGAGCACGAACACGATCACGCCCTGGCCGATGCCGAAGGTGAGGAACGCCTGCTGATAGCCGCTCGAGACGATCATGGTCGCGATCGGCACGATGGTGAGCGCAGCGCCGGCGCCGAAGCCGGCGGCGGTCGCACCGGCGGCGAGGCCTCGGCGGTCAGGGAACCATTTCAGCGCATTGCCGACGCAGGTGCCGTACACCGCGCCTGCGCCCATGCCGCCGACCACGGCGGCGGTGTAGAGCAGGGCAAGCGAGTTGGCGTAGGAGTTGAGGATCCACGAGAGCGCGATCATCACGCCGCCGAACATGATGACGATGCGCGGGCCGTATTTGTCGACGAACCACGCCTCGACGGGAACCAGCCAGGTCTCGGTGACGACGAAGATGGTGAAAGCGAGCTGGATCGCGGCGCGACCCCAATGGTACTCGTGATCGATCGGATCGACGAACAGCGTCCAGCCGTATTGCAGGTTGGCAATCATCGCCATGCAGACGATGCCCATCGCGAGCTGGAGCCAACGGAAACCTGTGCGAAGAGGCGCGGCCGTGACGGCGCCATCCGTGCTGGAAATCATCAACAACCTCCCAACGCGCCTGATTGATTGCGACCTGGGATTGCAAGATGACCCGGTGTCGCAAATATTGTGGCTTATCGTCGCAAGCGCGGCGGGAGATTGGTATACCATATCCCAGAAGGCAAGCCCAATCTTGTGATGCGCCGCAAGAAAAGTGCAGGTTCCCTCGGCGGCGAGCGGTAACCGGCGCGGGTTCTGCAAAAACGAAAACGCCCGGCCGTGAGGCCGGGCGTCGCTGCTTAAAGTCGCTATGTCGTCGCGCGTCAGACGGTGGATTTGGCGACTACGATCCTGCGCCAGGGCTTGAGCACCGCGATCGCCAGCGCCGAGGCCAGGATGTTGGCGCCTGCGGCGATGATGAACACGCTGTCCCATGTGCCCGACGACTGCTGCATGTAGTTGGCGATCGGCACTAGCAGCGCGGCGGTGCCCTTCGCGGTGTAGAGCAGGCCGGCATTGGTGGTCGCGAACTTGGCGCCGAACGTGTCGGTGCAGGTCGAGGGGAACAGCGAGTAGATCTCACCCCAGGCGAAGAACACGAAGCCCGAGAGCAGCACGAACCAGAGCGGATCGTGGCCCCAGAGGTAGAGCATCCAGATGCCGATCCCCTCCATGCCGAAGGCGATGAACATCGTGTTCTCGCGGCCGATCATGTCGGAGATCCAGCCGAAGAACGGACGCGTCAGGCCGTTGAGCACGCGGTCGATCGTCGCCGCGAACGTCACCGCCGTCATCGTCACCGCCATCAGCGTGACCGGCACGTTGTCGACCTTCCAGTCCGCCGCGATCGGCTTCAGGTTCGCCGTCACCATCAGGCCGCCGGCGCCGACGATCACGAACATGAAGTACATCAGCCAGAAGATCGGCTGACGCAGAACTTCCGTCGGCTGATAGTTGCGGCGCGTTTGCATCAGATTGGCGTTCGCCACCACGCTCGGCACCTGGCCCGGCTTCGGCGCCAGCAGAAAGAAGGCGAGGATGCAGATGATGATGCCTTGTCCGAGGCCGAAATAGAGGAAGGTGGTCTGGAAGCCACTGTCCTTGATCATGGCCTGGATCGGCGCGACGGTCAGCGCGGAGCCCGCACCGAAGCCCGCCGCGGTGATGCCGGCAGCAAGACCGCGCTTGTCCGGAAACCACTTCAGCGCGTTGCCGACGCAGGTGCCGTAGACGCCACCGGCGCCGATGCCCGCGATGATCATGCCGAGATAGTAGCCGTTGAGCGAGGTCGCCTGCGCGTTGATCACCCAGCCGATGGCGCAGAGCACACCGCCGACCAGCACGACGATGCGCGGACCGTATTTGTCGACGAACCATCCTTCGATCGGCACGAGCCAGGTCTCGAACAGCACGAAGAGCGTGAAGGCCCATTGGATCGACGCGCGATCCCAGCCGAACTTCTTCTGGATGTCGGGGACGAAGAACGTCCAGCCGTATTGATAATTGGCGATCATCACCATCGCCGCTACACCGATCGCCAATTGCGCCCAGCGATACGTGTCGCTAACGCGCGCGGCTGTCGGGGCCGTTGCCTGCACCATGTCCGTCATAAAGCCTCCCGTGGCGCCTCTAATTTTTATGCGAGCGCTGGAGAGGCATTCTTGTATTCATTATGCCAAGGTTCAAGCGCTGGTCCGGTCACCGTGCGCAAATGCCGCAGGATCTTGCCCGGCTGCGGCTGTGACTTAGGGACAGCACAAGTAGAAATGGCCCCGCGTTGCGGGGCCATTCATCAAAAGTAGCATGTTGACGGTTCTAAAACGGGCGCGTCGTTCCCGCGATCGGGAAGCGCCTGCTTACAGGCCGAAACGCGGCAGGTCGCCGTTGTGATTCGAGATCTCGGCGCTCGCCATCAGGAAGCGGTCGACCGCAGCCATGAAGCGGGCGAACAGCGAGGCGGAGGGGGCGAGGGCGACGGCGGCGGTCTTGGACATCTGAATTTCCTTTCCCGAGACAGTCAATATTGCTGCCTCATTTCGAAAGGCAATCTATGTATACCAGATGCCAATGTCTATGCATGCCATTGCATAGCAGCATGCGCCATCTCGCAATGCAGCATAATGCCGCGTTAACGGGGCCGGTTCGGCCTTAACGGCCGCTGCGGCGGAGGTGATGGCGGTGGAAATGCCTCCATCCAGCGCCAAACGGGGCCCGGAATCGCGGGGACCGGGGCGAATTCCGGCCGGAACCCGCTGGACCGGGGTTGGCACCGCAGTGCAAAACCGGTAGTGGTTCGCCCCCTTTTCCAATCAACTGTCAGAGTGGTTCATGTCGAGCGCCTCGCCCGCCGTCTCGATCGGCATCGATTTTGGGACCAGCAACACGGTCGTCGCGCTCGCGGCGGACGATCGCCGGGTAGAGGCCATCCGTTTCGACCATGGCGGCCAGCGTCACAGCGTCTACGTCTCGGCTCTCTGCTTCTGGGAGGACCGGCCGGGTGCCGGCGCCCAGGCCGAAGGCGGTCCGTGGGCGATCGAGACCTTCCTCGAAGGCCGCCACGTCTACCGCTTCCTCCAGTCGTTCAAGACTTTTGCGGCAAGCTCGAGCTTCCAGACCACTCAGGTGTTCCGGCAGCGCTTCAAGTTCGAGGACATCCTGGCGGCGTTCCTGCGCACGCTGGCGCGCCATGGCGGCGAGAAGTTCGGCTTCGAGACGTCCAACATCACGGTCGGCCGTCCCGTGCGCTTCGCCGGCGGCAATCCCGATGAGGTGCTGGCGATGCAGCGCTACCGCGCCGCATTCGAGCGTCTCGGCGCTGGTCACGCGCGCTATGTCTATGAGCCCGTCGGTGCGGCATTCTCCTTCGCCCGAAGACTGGAGCGCGATGCGACCGTGCTGGTTGCGGATTTCGGCGGCGGCACCAGCGACTTCTCGGTGATGCGCTTTTCGCGCGCGGGCGGGACGCTGCGCGCCGAGCCGCTCGGCCACGCCGGCATCGGTATTGCCGGCGACACGTTCGACTATCGCATCGTCGACCACGTCGTCTCGCCGCGGCTCGGCAAGGGCTCGAGCTTCCGCTCGTTCGATAAGGTGCTGCCGGTCCCGAGCGGCCACTACACCAACCTCGCGCGCTGGCATCAGCTCGCGATGATGAAGAGCAATGGCGATCTGCGCGAGCTCCGCGAGCTGGCGCGCACCGCGCTGAAGCCGGAATTGCTCGAGGATTTCATCACCATCGTCGATCTCGACCTCGGCTTCTCGCTGTACCGCGCAGTGTCCGACGCCAAGGTCGCGCTGTCGGGCCACGACGAGGTGGACTTCCGCTTCAAGGGCGGTGGCGTCGACATCGGCGCGGCCATCACGCGGAAGAATTTCGAATCCTGGATTGCCGACGACATTGCCCGGCTCGGCGCCACCGTCGACAAGGTGCTGGGTGAAGCCGGCATCACCGCGCGCGAGGTGGAGAAGGTGTTCCTGACCGGCGGCACCTCCTTCGTGCCCGCCGTGCGAAAGCTGTTCGCCGACCGCTTCGGCAACGAGCGGCTGATGTCGGGCGACCAGTTCGAGTCGATCGCCTATGGCCTGGCGCTGATCGGACACAGTCCCGAGCCGGACAAGTGGACGGCCGATGGCGGGCTCAAGCCGAAGGGGGCGTAGCGATCGTTCGCATCGGTCAGATCTGCTTTGCTCGCAGCTCCGGTCCAATAGGGTTCTGCAGACTCGATGTGAGCCGTTCTCGCGGACCGTTCCTCATTCTCCGTCATTGCGAGGAGCGAAGCGACGAAGCAATCCAGAGTTTTTCCGCCGAGGGATTCTGGATCGCTTCGCGGAGCCTGTCATCGGGCCGCGCTTCGCGCGGACCCGTTGGCTCGCAATGACGACGTGGTTAGATCCGCGCACCCGATCGAACGGATCGACCCGCGGATAGTGGCTTTCAGCTACTGATTGATCTCGGGCTCGACGAGCTTGGCCAGGTTCCGCAGCGATTCCTGCCAGCCGAGATAGCAGGCCTCCGGCGGGATGACGTCGGGGATACCCGCCTGCGTGATGTCCACCTCGGTGCCGACAGACACCTTCTTCAGGATCACGGTCACCTGGATCTCGCCGGGCAAGTTCGGATCGTCGAACTTGTCGGTGTAGCGCAGCCGCTCGCCGGGAACGAGCTCGAGATATTCGCCGCCGAACGAATGGCTGTTGCCGGTCGTGAAGTTGCGGAACGACATCTTGAACGTGCCGCCGACCTTGGGTTCGAGATGGTGGACGGTGCAGGTAAAACCGTTCGGCGGCAGCCACTTTGCAAGCGCGTCCGCCTCGATGAAGGCGCGGTAGACTTTCTGCGGGCTGGTGGCGAGAACGCGGTGCAGGCGGACAGTGCTGGGCATGTTCGTTTTCCCTGTGAATTGACGGGCTCGACATTAACGTCTGTTGCCCCTTCATGCACCGAGGACGAACGAGGTGCTGCCGATCCGACATCGCATCGCAAATAAGGCAAACAAAGAAGAGCCGCCGGAACCGGCGGCCTCGGTTGGTGTCGTGTCGATGGCGCGCTCACCGCGTCCAGTCTTCACCCGCGCACAACGTTCCCATGCAGCCCTGGACGTTGAGAGTGCCCGACGGCAGCAAGGTCACCGTGCTCGCATAGGTCTTGCCGTCGTCGGCATTGTAGATGCGGCCCGACCATTTGTTGGCGCCGGCCGCCTGCATGTCGATGAAGAGGGAGATGCCGACGATCTTGCGGCCGCGCAGCGCAGGATCGGAATTGTGGTCGTCGAGCTGCGGCTTCCCCGTCTTCTTGTCGATCGGATCCTTCAGCCAGACGACGCGGCCGCACAGGGAAGTGCCGCACCGGCTCACCTTGATCTTCGCATCGCCCGACTGTGTCAGCCAGACGCCGCCGGGATCGCTGGCTGTTGCGGCTTTGGCATCCCCAAGCGGCGAGATGGACAACAGGGCTGCGAGCACGTGCCGGACGAGGGTCGAACGCATGGGAGCTCCATATCGGATTAATTATCATGAATTATTTCATGATAAACGATCAATATATCGCGCTTAAGGTTGAGTCAAGCTGATGGAGCGGGCATACTGGCTCCCGTAGATGACCCTTGCATTGCGGAGTGCCTGGAGATGGTTGCGGTGGGGACGTCGGTGCGCGAGGCCCGGCAACGCTGGTTTCGGCGCCTCGATCTTGCGTTCTGGATGATCTGGGCGGCATTCCCGGTGGTGATATGGCTTGCCTATCGCCACAACACGACCGCCTCCGCGTCGATTGCGGCCAGCCTCAGCCCCGAGCAGGCGAAATGCGCGGGCATCGTCAGCAACCCGCTCGACATGTCGCGCCAGGGGCAGATGCTGTTCTGGACGTTATTTTTGTTTCAGCTGTCGTTCTTTGCCGTGTTCACCGGCATCCTTCACCACATGGTGCATCGATTCGCGCGCGGCCGGATCTTCGTGTCGGAGACGCTCCAGGGCATGTGGTGGATGGGGATCATTCTGGTGATCTGGCCGTTCATTGATCTGATCACTGGCAATGCGGTGGCTTATGCCTTGCATGAGATCGGCGACATCAAGTTCTTCCTGCCGTCCTACAATGTCGACATCGGCACGATCGCGGGCGGGGTGTTCCTGATGGCACTGAAATTCGTCATCGAGCACGCCATCCTGCTGCAGTCCGAAAACGAATTGACGATCTGAGGTGAATGCTGGTGCCGATCGTCGTGAACCTCGATGTCATGCTTGCGAAGCGGAAGCGCCGCCTCGGTGACCTCGCCGACGCCATCGGCATTTCGATCCAGAACCTGTCGATCCTGAAGACGGGCAAGGCGAGGGCGATGCGTTTCTCCACCCTCGCCGCGATCTGCCGCGAGCTCGACTGCCAGCCCGGCGACATCCTCGAATATGTCGCGGGCGAGGAGAGTGACGGAAACGCAGGCGAGGGCAACTGAGCTCTCGCCAGGCGGGAGGCCGCCGATCGATCCGTCAGACCATCGCCACATCCTGCGGCGTCATCGTGAGCCCCAGCCTGTAGCGGCCGGTCGTCGGCTTCTTGCCGGCGCCCGCCATCTGAAGCGATGACGGCGAGAGCTGGCCGGCGATCACAGCGTCAACCGCGTCGGTATCGTAGCCGGACAGCAGCACGATCCAGTCGGCCGCGCCGTCCCTGCCGCGGATCTGCTGCTCGGTCGTGGGCGCGTTCGTCCGCGGCGTGTCGGTCAGGAGGAGGTGGGCGCCTGTCAGTCCCGGCTTCTGCGCCAATCCTGCCAGCGTCTCCGCGAGATGAGTCTGCAACTCCGCCTCGCGCCCGCTCTCCGGCGAGAGCCTGATGGTGGCGAGCGAGGTCGCGACGCCGCCGCCAAAGCTCGCGACGATCCGGCACTGGCTGCGGACCATGCCGACATGATGCGGCATCATCTTGGTCGACCATGGCGTCGGTGCATTGAGCCGGTCGAGATATCCCGTTGATGTGAGAACGTCATACTTCTCGAGCTCGTAGAGCACGAAGAAGCCTTCGGCATCATCGGTGCTGGTCCAGCGCGATCCCCGCCGGAAGCCGGGAATGCTCATGCGCTCCGGAAAATGCTCGTGCGAGTGCCAGTCGCCGAACTCCGCGCGCTGTTCGGGGCGGATCGTCCACCACATCGCGACGGCTGCCTTGCCGAACAGTGACATACCGACCTCCATATTTCGTGGCGGCTTCGGACCGAGGCGTTCACCGGCGCCGGTGACGGCGAATGAGGGCTTGGTCCCACGCCTCGGCGCCGTGTTTCCGATGATGACATAATGCCCCTGTTTTGCCAGACCGGTCAAAGCGCTTTCGCCAAATCAGAAATGCTCTTTGATGCCAAGGGGATAGCTGCTGTGCACGGGGTTGTTTTCCGGTTTGAGCTTGAGCCCTGCGACTGTACGCCTTGCAGCGTTCGCACAATTCGCGAGCATGTGGGCGGATATACTTCGAAACACTTGAGCCGGATTTTTGCCTCTGGTCTCAGCGATGAGTCAGTCGCCGGTCGCGTCTTATGACGTGGCCGCGCGACGAATCCAAGGACGAGGCGTGCGTGCAGGTCGCTCAAAAGCGCATATGCGATCGCCTGGGATCTTCACCGTGGCTTGATTGGATGTCTGGGCATCACGCGTTATCTGCTCCTTCAACGCGCTCAAGCCGTGTCCGGGTCATCCCGCCACGAGGAAAAGGAGTACGACCCATGCCATTTGTTCGCATCGATCTTCGCAAAGGCAAATCGAAGGAATATCGGAAGACGCTGGGCGAGATCATTTACAACGCCATGATCGAACTGATCAACGTGCCGCAAGACGACAAATTCCAGGTCATCACGGAGCATGACCGCGAAGACCTCAACCATGCCGAAAGCTATTTGGGCAATCGCTACAGCGAGGATGTCGTCTTCATCCAGATCACCCTGAATGCGGGTCGCTCCATCGAGCTCAAGAAGGCCTTCTACAAGCGCATCGTCGAGGAATATCAGAAGCAGCTCAAGGGACGACCGGATGACATCGTGATCAACCTCGTGGAAGTCGCAAAGGAAAACTGGTCGTTCGGGCATGGCATCGCGCAGTACGCGACGTGAACAGGCGGCGGGCACGACCTTCGGCCGGCGTTTGATCGGCTGAAGCCACAATTCCGCTATCGTTGCCCGCTCAACTCCCGCGCGAAATCAGGGGGGCGTCCGTTGCGCAGGGTTGTTTGGGCTTTCGCCGTCGCACTCTGCTGTCTTGGCTCGTGTTTTGGCTCATTCGCCAGGGCGGCAGGCATCCAGCTTCTCGAATCCGATCCGGCGCTGTCAGGCGCAATCTGGTATCCGTGCGCGGCGGAGCCGGCGCATGTGGCGCTTGGCAGTCTTTCGCCCGGCGCTGATTTCGGCCTGAAGGGCGCGAAGGATTGTCCTGTCACGGGCGCAAAGCTCCCGCTCATCCTCTTCTCGCACGGAAGGGGCGGATTTTTCGGCCAGCATCACGACACCGCGGAGGCGCTGGCCGATGCCGGCTTCGTCGTCGCGGCGATCAATCATCCCGGCGACACCGCCAACGATTCCTCGCGGCGCGACACCCTGTCGGTCTGGGGATCGCGGCCGGCGGACATGATCCGTCTGCTCGATTTTCTATTGAACGACTGGAAGGACCGGGCGGTGATCGATCCCGCCAGGGTCGGCTTCTTCGGCTTCTCGCTTGGCGGCTATACCGGCCTGGCGCTGATGGGGACCAAGCCGGATTTCACAGCGCTTGCCCGCTTTTGTAACGAGACGATGCCGGCTTGCGTCGAGCTTCACAAAGGAGAGGCGCCGCCCACTCCGCCGCAGGATGCGCGCATCCGCGCTGCAGTCATCGTAGACCCCGCGCCGATTGTCCTGACGCGGGAAAATCTCACGGCGGTCAAGCTTCCGTTCCAGTTCTGGCGCTCGCAGTTCGGTGGCCCCGGCGTCGGCGACGGTTCGCCCATAGCGCGCGTCGCCGGGTGGTTGCCGGGCAAGCCCGAAATCCATGTCGTGCCGGCCGGACATTTCGCTTTCCTCGCGCCATGCTCGGCTGAGCTTGCGGTAGCCGTCCCGCGCATTTGCACCGACGTGCCCGCGGGGTTCGACCGGGCAGGCTTCCACCGCGAGTTCAATGCGGCGGTGGTGAAGTATTTTCGTGAGCAGCTCGGAGAGCACTGAGCACTCCGAGGCGATGACGTGCGAACCGGGGAGGCTGCGATGCAACGACTTGGCTGCGTGATCGGCTTGCTTGCGCAGAACCGTGCGCGCCGCATCTCCTTGAAGACGCCTTTCGCGCTGCATCTTTTTCTTCAATACGCGTAGGGCTTGATCGACATTGTTGTCGCGAACGAAAACCTGCACCGGTGGCTCCTTTGGTTGAGGCTGCCATGGTCGACCAGGACTGCGCGACAGCCGCGTGCGTAGGGATGATTGGATCGGATATGGCAGCTGCGCGATGACGTCGATCCGACATGGTCGCGCGGGTGCATTTGTCGATGTGACGCGCCCCGACAGCACACGTCAAACAGCGCTCGCGAAGGCTCGTCCGCCTTGCACTGGACGACTTGAGTTTCAGTCCTCAAACCCGCCAAGGTTCCGTAGAAGCAGCGGGCGCGATTAAATCCTGCTGTAGCCTTGCTAATTTCGATGGTGAGGTATACCTTACGGTTGTTCGTTCAGCCGCTGTGCCTTGTTGAATGCGCCTGCGGGCTCCTTTTTCCAGAGACATCGACGAATTGATCTGTTCTGCGTGAGCGTCATGCGGAATGCGCGTCTGTGCGCCTTGGAGAAGAAAAATGACGACAGGTACTGTGAAGTGGTTCAACGGTCAGAAGGGCTTTGGATTCATTCAGCCCGACGACGGCGGCAATGATGTGTTTGTTCACATCAGCGCGGTCGAGCGGGCTGGTCTTGCGGGTCTCGCCGAGGGCCAAAAGGTCAACTTCGAGGCCAAGACCGACAAGATGCGGGGCAAGGTCAGCGCTGAGAATCTCTCGCTGGCCTAAGTCCTCCAGTGCCGTTTCACGGATGTACTGAAACGGCCATGCGACCCGCTCGATCCCCGGATTGAGCGGGTTTTGTCCGTTGCCGAAGGGGTGAAAGATGAGCGCCAGAAAACCGGCCGAACCGTCACCCGAAAGCATCGCGCGCTCCAGCCGTCAGCGGTTGGCTGTTGAAGAAGGCGCGCGCGCGATGGCGGATGCCGAAAGGCAGGCTGTCGATATTCGCAAGAACATGGCGAGGCTTCGCGAGTTGCGCGAAGCCAGGGAAGCGGCCGACGCTACAATTCAGGCGTCGCTGCCGGCACCGAGCGTCACCAAGCGCAAGAGAAGGCCGCCGCAATAGCCGACGTCGACATCGCTGACGAACGACGGAAGAGGGCCCGTCACATGCCAGGGAGTGCGGATCGTGCCTAGAGTCAAATCGGACGATGGTGGCACCATCACCTTCTTTCTTGCGCTCGGCGCGGGCCGACAGATGTGCCGGCTGGCGACCACCTTTGCGACGCAGAAGCAGGCCTTCAGCTATCTTCAGAAATACAGGACGGAATTCGAGCGCATCGCGCGAGCGCGGATGGATTCGGGACAGCTCGAAGACGGCGTCGTCGTGCTGTCGATGCTCTAGGGCGCGTCTATCTTATGCTTCGCGGTCCTTCTTGGCCTCGCGGGCCAGTCGTTCCGCTTTCAGCCGCTCGCGGTTCTCGTGCAGGGAGTGTTGGGCCCTCGCATAGTCGCTCATCGGCTTCTGAGTTTTGGCAGGCTTGAACGCCTTGTCGGCTTCACGCCTGGCGCGATCAGAGGATTGATTTCTCAACATGTCGGTCTCGATTTGGTTGAACGTGTGTGGTCCGCGAATGCGCTGACATCCCGTCCGCGTTCGCGGGTCGGTGAAACAGAGCGTTGTTCCTGGAGTGGAGAAATCGGGTCTGGAGAAACAACTGGCTGCCGCCACGTCGGTTCCTCGAAAAGGCTGTCCGACGCCAATAAAAGGCCGGCTGGTTGCCACCTGACTAGTCGTCGGCGCGCGGCAGTGGCGAGCCTCTGCGTCGAGATGCCCTTCAATGGGCCGGTGTTCACTTCTCGAGCAATGACATACTACCCCTGTTTTGCCCGACGAGTCAAAGTCGATTCTATTAATCCGAAATATTCATTGCGGCCAACGGGTTGGCTACTGTGCATGGGGTTGTTTTTCGACTTTTTGGCTTTGGGCCTACGGCTGCACGGCATTGCTCACGAAAAAAGGGCCGCCCCGAGGGCGGCCCTTTCGTCTTGATCGAGGCAGTGTCGCTTACTCAGCGGCCTGCTTCTGCGGCGGGTCGAGCGCGCCGGACTTGTGGATATCGGCGACCTGGTGGTCGCTGAAGCCGAGCACCGCGCGCAGGATCTCGTCGGTATGCTCGCCGAGCAGCGGAGAGCGGGTGACGTCGCTCGGGGAGTCCGACAGCTTGATCGGGTTGCCGACCGAGATGTACTTGCCGCGGGTGGGGTGATCGACCTCGACCACGGTGCCGGTCGCGCGCAGCGACTGGTCCTCGGCGATTTCCTTCATCGACAGGATCGGTCCACACGGGATGTCGTCCTTGTTGAGGATCTCCATCGCCTCGAACTTGGTCTTAGTCATCGTCCACTGCTCGATGCGGGCGAAGATCTCGTTCAGGCGCGGCAGGCGGGCCGCCGGCTTGGCGTAGTTCGGATCGGTCTTCCAGGTGGGCTCGCCGATCACGTCGCAGATCTTCTCCCAGACCGGAGCCTGGGTGATGAAGTAGATGTAGGCGTTGGGGTCGGTCTCATAACCCTTGCACTTCAGGATGCGGCCGGGCTGGCCGCCGCCCGAGTCGTTGCCGGCACGCGGCACGGCATCGCCGAACGGAATGCCTTCGCCGAACTGGCTGTATTCCCTAAGCGGACCGTGGGCGAGGCGCTGCTGGTCGCGCAGCTTGACGCGGGCGAGGTTGAGCACGCCGTCCTGCATTGCAGCCGTGACGCGCTGGCCCTTGCCCGAATGCGTGCGCTGGTAGAGCGCCGTGACGATGCCGAGCGCCAGATGCAGGCCGGTGCCGCTGTCGCCGATCTGCGCGCCGGTGACGAGCGGAAGACCGTCGCGGAAGCCGGTGGTGGAGGCGGCGCCGCCGGTGCACTGCGCGACGTTCTCATAGACCTTGCAGTCTTCGTACGGCCCGGGGCCAAAGCCCTTGATCGAGGCGACGATCATCTTCGGGTTGATCGACTGGATCTTCTCCCAGGGGAAGCCCATGCGGTCGAGCACGCCGGGGCCGAAATTTTCGACCAGCACGTCGCACTTCTTGATCAGCTCCGTGAGGACTTCCTTGCCCTTGGGGTTCTTGGTGTCGAGCGTGATCGAGCGCTTGTTGTGGTTGAGCATGGTGAAATACAGGCTGTCCACGTTCGGGATGTCCTGCAGCTGGCCGCGGGTGATGTCACCCACGCCCGGGCGTTCCACCTTGATCACGTCGGCGCCGAACCATGCCAGCAGCTGCGTGCAGGTCGGTCCGGACTGGACGTGGGTGAAGTCGAGAATGCGAACGCCCTCGAGCGCTTTGGTCATTGTATTGCTCCGTACTCTGTCTGCCCCTGCGAACCACAGGGAATAAAGGGTTGAAGGGGTGGACTTACTTTTTCTTCTGCAGAACGCTCTGCGGATTGAGGTTGCCGATGCGGCCGCTCTCAGAGCCCGCAGCCGGATCGATCACCGCGTTGATGAGCGTCGGCTTGCGCGACGCCATCGCCTCGTTGACGGCGCGCTTCAGCTCGTCCGGCGAGGTCGCATTCACGCCGACGCCGCCGAAGGCTTCCATCATCTTGTCGTAACGCGCGCCCTTGACGAACACCGTCGTTGCCGGATCGTCGTTGACGCCGTTGACGTCGGTGCCGCGATAGATGCCGTCATTGTTGAAGATGACGACGCAGATCGGCAGGTTGTAGCGGCAGATGGTCTCGACCTCCATGCCGGAGAAGCCGAAGGCCGAGTCGCCTTCAACCGCCAGCACCGGGTGGCCGGTCTCGAGCGCGGCGGCGATCGCCTGGCCCATGCCGATGCCCATCACGCCCCAAGTGCCGACGTCGAGACGTTTGCGCGGGCGGTACATGTCGATCACGCCGCGGGCGAGGTCGAGCGTGTTGGCGCCTTCGTTGACGAGGATCGCCTCGGGGTGATCCTTGATCGCGTTCTTCAGCACGCCGAGCGCGCCGTGATAGTCCATCGGCGATTTGTTGTTCATGAGCTTCGGCGCCATCTTAGCGACGTTCTCGTCGCGCTTGGTCACGATGGCCTTGGTCCATTCGGCGGGCGGGGCAGTCCAGCCCGTTCCCATCGCCTGGTTGAAGGCGGAGACGACCGAGCCGATGTCGCCGACGACGGGCGCGACGATCTCGACGTTGGAGTCCATCTCACGTGGCTCGATGTCGACCTGGATGAACTTCTTCGGGGATTCGCCCCAGTTCTTGCCCTTGCCGTGCGAGAGCAGCCAGTTCAGCCGCGCGCCGATCAGCATGACGACGTCGGAGTCCTTCAGCACCGTCGAACGCGCCGCACCCGCGCATTGCGGATGCGAGTCGGGCAGCAGGCCCTTGGCCATGCTCATCGGCAGGAACGGCACGCCGCTCTTCTCAACGAAGCTCTTGATCTCTTCATCGGCCTGCGCGTAGGCCGCGCCCTTGCCGAGGATGATGAGCGGACGCTTCGCGCTCTTCAGAACATCGAGCGCGCGCTTGACCGAAGCGGGCGAGGGGATCTGCGCAGGAGCCGCGTCGATCACCTTGACCAGCGACTTCTGGCCGGCATCGGCGTTCATCACCTGACCGAACAGCTTTGCCGGCAGGTCGAGATAGACGCCGCCGGGACGGCCGGAGACCGCGGCGCGGATGGCGCGGGCGAAACCGATGCCGATGTCCTGGGCGTGCAGCACGCGATAGGCCGCCTTGCACAGCGGCTTTGCGATCGCGAGCTGGTCCATCTCCTCGTAGTCGCCCTGCTGGAGATCGACGATCTCGCGCTCGGAGGAGCCCGAGACCAGGATCATCGGGTAGCAGTTGGTGGTCGCGTGCGCGAGCGCGGTGAGACCGTTGAGGAAGCCGGGCGCGGAAACCGTGAGGCAGACGCCGGGCTTCTTGGTGAGATAGCCGGCGATGCCCGCGGCGTAGCCGGCGTTCTGCTCGTGGCGGAAGGAGATCACGCGAATGCCGGCGGCTTGCGCCATGCGGCCCAAATCCGTGATCGGGATGCCCGGCACATTATAGATAGTGTTGATGCCGTTCAGCTTGAGCGCGTCGATGACGAGATGGAAGCCATCCGTCAGTTCCTGCTCGGTGCCCGGTGCTTCGGACTTGGTCGCGGTGTTCAGCATGGGCCTTGTCTCCCTGGTCTCAATACTGGGGCGAGTTTTTCGCCCTTCTGGTGAACGTTGCTAGGTGAACAGTTACGTGAACAGTTCCTGGCCATGCGCTTCGACGTAAGCGGCAAGGCCAAGGGTGTGGTCGCGGGCGCGCTTCTCGGCGAGCTCGGTGTCGCGCGCTTCCAGCGCTTCGATTATGCCGAGATGCTCGGGCAGGGAGGTCGCGGTGCGGTCCTTGCGTCCGATCGTGAGCTGGCGATAGCCGCGCACGTGCAGCAGCAGGTCGTTGGTGAGATCGACCAGCACCGGCGATTCCGACAGCGAGATCAGCGCCTGATGGAAGGCGATGTTGGCGCGCGAATATTCCTCGACGTGATCCTCGGGCAGGCGGTCCTTGCCAAAGTCCTTGAAGTAGTCGCGCAGCGCCGTGATGTCCTTCTTGCGCGCGGTGGTGGTGATGAGGCGCGCCGCCATGCTCTCCAGCGCCGCCCAGGCGCGGATCATGTCGACGATCTCGCTCTTGGTTCTGCGCACGACCATGATGCCGCGGCGCGGCACGGTCTTCACGAAACCGTCCTGCTCAAGCATCGCGATGGCTTCGCGGATCGGCGTGCGGCTGACGCCCAGTCGTTCGGACAACGCGCGCTCGTCGAGCATCACCGGCTCGGGCGTCGAGTAGATGTCCATCTTGAGGATGGCTTCCTTCAAGGCGTCATACGCCTTGTTCTTGAAGCTGCTCTCCGGGGCAATACGAACGATTGCGATATCTGCCTCGGCCATATTCGGCAACGCCTTGGTTGGTTTCCGCAGTGACACGACGAATCTCCTCCAGTGGGAGTCGTCTTTTACCCGATTATTAACGGGAAAGTTTTTGGCATACCACATGCCAGAATGTCAAGCTGCCTATTTTTTGCGGCGTTCTAAAGCATGCAGCAGCTTGACAAGTTGGCTTCTGGCATACCAAATGCCATCGCCAGCCATTTTTGATCCAAGGCGGCGGAGTAATCTCGGCTTTATGCCACTCCGGTCCGCGACATGGAACAGAGCGCGGCGAATGGCAAGCATCCATGGGCAGCCGCAACACGCGCGCGCTTTGAAAAGAACGAACTGAGGTCAAGGGAGAAGCCACATGTCCAATTCCAAAGATGTCGTCCGCAAAGTGCTTGACCAGGTCAAGGCGGACAACCGCACCAGCCTGACGGCGCCGGAAGGCAAGCTGGTCTGCGACGCCTACGGCATTCCGGTGCCGAAGGAAGGTGTGGCCAAGTCGGCGGGCGAGGCCGGCAAGATGGCCTCCTCGATGGGCTTCCCGGTGGTGATGAAGATCGTCTCGCCGGACATTCTCCACAAGACCGAAGCCGGCGGCGTCATCGTCGGCCTCAAGACGGCCGAGGATGCCGAAAAGGCCTACGAGACCATCCTCTCCAATGCCAAGAAATATAAGTCTGACGCCAAGATCGAGGGCGTCCAGGTGCAGCAGATGCTGGCCGGCGGAACCGAGGTCATCGTCGGCTCCATCACCGACGGCTCGTTCGGCAAGCTGGTCGCCTTCGGCCTCGGCGGCGTGCTGGTCGAGGTGCTGAAGGACATCACCTTCCGCCTGGCGCCCGCGACCAAGGAAGACGCGCTCTCGATGCTCGACGGCATCCAGGCCCACGAGATCCTGAAGGGCGTCCGCGGCGGCGAGCCGGTGAACCGCACGGCGCTCGCCGACGTCATCGTCAAGGTCTCGCAGCTCGTCACCGATTTCCCTGAGATCGTCGAGCTCGACCTCAACCCGGTGTTCGCGACGGCGAAGAGCGCGATCGCTGCCGACGTCCGCATCGTCGTCGACTTCGCCTACAAGCCGAAGCCCAAGCCGCGTCCGACCGAAGAGATCGTCGCCGCGATGAGCCGCATCATGCAGCCGAAGGCGGTAGCCGTGGTCGGCGCCTCCGCCGAGGACGGCAAGATCGGCAACTCCGTGATGAAGAACCTCATCAACGGCGGCTACAAGGGCGAGATCTATCCGATCCATCCCAAGGCCGCCGAGATCCTTGGCTACAAGGCGTACAAGAGCGTCAAGGACGTGCCGGGTGTGATCGACACCGCGGTGTTCGCGATCCCCGCCAAGTTCGTGGCCGCCGCGCTCACCGAATGCGGCGAGAAAAAAATCCCGGGTGCGGTGCTGATTCCGTCGGGCTTCGCCGAAGCCGGCGCGCCGGAGCTGCAGGCCGAGATCGTCGAGGTCGGCAAGAAGTACGACATCCGCCTGATGGGGCCGAACATCTACGGCTTCTATTATACGCCAGCGAATCTCTGCGCGACCTTCTGCACGGCCTATGACGTGAAGGGCCACGCGGCGCTGTCGTCGCAGTCGGGCGGTATCGGCATGGCGATCATCGGCTTCTCGCGCTCGGCGAAGATGGGCGTGTCGGCGATCGTCGGCCTCGGCAACAAGTCCGATATTGACGAGGACGATCTGCTCGCCTTCTTCGAACAGGACCCGAACACGAATCTGATCGCGCAGCACTGCGAAGACCTCAAGGACGGCCGCGCCTTCGCGGAAGCCGCCAAGCGCGTCTCCAAGAAGAAGCCGGTCGTCGTGCTCAAGGCCGGCCGCACCTCGGCCGGCGCGAAGGCGGCCTCGTCGCACACCGGCGCGCTCGCCGGTAACGACAAGATCTACGAGGACGTGCTCGCGCAGTCGGGCGTGATCCGCGCCCGCAGCCTGCGGCAGTTGCTCGAATTCGCCCGCGGCGTGCCGGTGCTGCCGACGCCGAAGGGCGAGAACGTGCTGATCATCACCGGTGCCGGCGGCTCGGGCGTGCTGCTGTCGGACTCCTGCGTCGACAACGGCCTGTCGCTGATGTCGATGCCGCCGGATCTCGATGCGGCCTTCCGCAAGTTCATCCCGCCGTTCGGCGCGGCCGGAAATCCTGTGGATATCACCGGCGGCGAGCCCCCGATCACCTACGTCAACACGGTGAAGCTCGGCCTGTCGGACGAGCGCATCCACTCGCTGATCCTCGGCTACTGGCACACCATCGTCACGCCGCCGATGGTGTTCGCCCGCAACATGGTTGAGGTGAAGAAGGAGATGGAGGCCAAGGGCTTCGTGAAGCCGATCGTGGCGTCCCTCGCCGGCGACGTCGAGGTCGAGGAAGCCGCCGAATATCTCTACCAGAACGGCATCCCGGCCTACGCGTACTCGACCGAGCTTCCGGTCGAGGTGCTCGGCGCCAAGTACAAGTGGGCGCGCGGGGCAGGGTTGCTCTGAGCTGTTACTTCACCTCTCCCCGCGTGCGGGGAGAAGTCGAATTGCGCAGCAATTCGGGTGAGGGGGGGCTCCGCGAGCCCAACTCTCACCGCATCTGCGGAGATAGCCCCTCACCCCGTCCCTCTCCCCGTAAGAACGGGGCGAGGGAGAAGAGGCGGCTCGCGTCTTGTCTGATTGGCAAATGCAGGTCGCGATGAGCAAGAACGTGATCCGGCGCAAATCGCTCGAGCCCCGATCGCCATCGGAGGCCGACCATGACGCGCGTGACGGCGGCGTACAGTCCGTCGACCGCGCGCTGTCGATCCTCGAAACACTGTCCGAAGACGACGAAGGCTATCGCCTCAGCGATCTCGCGGTCCGCACCGGCCTGTCGGCCTCGACCGTGCACCGCCTGCTGGCGACGCTGGAAAGCCGCCGCTTCGTGCAATTCGATCGCGCTGAATCCAAATGGCATGTCGGCGTGCGCAGCTTCACGGTCGGCGCCAGCTTTGCGCGGCGGCGCAATTTCTCCACGCAGGCGATTCCTTACTTGCGGAAGCTGCGCGATCTCACCCGTGAGACCGCCAACCTCGCCGTGGTCGACGACGAATTCATCATCGTACTGACCCGCATGGAGAGCCGCGAGATCATGCGCTCGCTGACCCAGGTCGGCGGCCGCGTCGCCATGGTGACATCAGGCGTCGGCAAGGCCGTGCTCGCGACTTACTCCGACGAGGAGGTCGCCGCGGTCATCCGCCATCACGGTATGCCGCGCCTGACCGAGAAATCGATCGTGCGGCCGAGCGACCTGTTCAAGGAGCTCGAAAAGATCCGCAAGCAGGGTTTTGCGCTCGACGATGAAGAGGCCTGCATGGGCCTGCGCTGTATTGCCGCAGTCGTCTACAACGACTGCGCCGAGCCGCTGGCGGCGATCTCCGTCTCCGGCATGACCAGCCGCCTGACCGACGACAGATTGCCTGAAATCGGCCAGATCGTGCGCGAAGTCGCCGGCGAGCTGACGCTCGCACTCGGCGGTGTGCTGCCAAAATCCGGCTGACCAGGAACCAGCCGCTGTCGCTGGACAGCATAGGTCGTTTTGGCTGATATGCGACCAAACGACACAATGCGGCAAACGATCAACACGTCCGCACGAGCCTGGAGAATACCCCGATGTTTCAATTTCCCGCGCGCCTTGTCGGCGCAGCTGTCGCGCTGACCCTTGCGGCCGCGACGCCTGCCTTTGCCCAGCAGCTCGAGCTCAAGCTGATGGCGCCGGCGGCTCCGGGCGGCGGCTGGGACCAGACCGCGCGCTCGATGCAGCAGGCGCTGGTGGCTTCCGGCGTGGCGCGCAGCGTGCAAGTCACCAACGTTCCCGGCGCGGGCGGCAGCGTCGGCATCGCCCAGTTCGTCAACGGCGCCAAGGGCGACGGCAACCAGCTGATGGTCAACGGCTTCGTCATGGTGGGCGCGCTCGCCATGAACAAGTCGCCCGTCACGCTCGAGCAGGTGACCCCGATCGCGCGCCTCACCGAGGAAATCCAGGTGATCGTCGTGCCCGCGAATTCGCCCATCAAGAACGCGCAGGACCTCGCCGCGGCGGTGAAGGCCGATATCGCCAAGGTCACCTTCGCAGGCGGTTCGGCCGGTGGCGTCGACCATGTGATGGCGGCGCTGTTTGCGGGCGCGGTCGGCGCCGATGCGAAGAAGATCAACTACATCCCGTTCTCCGGCGGCGGCGAGTCGCTCGCCGCGATCCTCGGCGGCAAGGTCACCGCAGGCATTTCGGGGCTGAGCGAATATGAAGGCCAGATCAAGTCCGGCAAGCTGCGCGCGATCGGCGTGACTTCGGAGAAGCGCATCGCGGGCAGCGATATCCCGACCTTTAGGGAGCAAGGCATCGACCTCGTGATCGCCAACTGGCGTTCGGTGGTCGCGCCTCCCGGCATCACGCCCGAGCAGAAGAAGACGCTGAGCGATGCGGTCGAGAAGATGGTGAAGTCTGACGCCTGGAAGGAGATCCTCAAGCAGAAGGGCTGGGAGGATGCCTATCTCGGCGGCGACGCCTTCGCCGACTTCCTGAAGAAGGAAACCGTGCGCGTCACTGACGTGCTGAAGTCGGTCGGCCTCGTCAAGTCATGACCTCAGGCGATCCCGCCCAGCCGCCGCGGCGCGTCGATCGCGCCGGCATCGTCATCGCTGCATTGCTGGCGGGCCTCGCCGCGGTGCTGGTCTGGGACGCGCGCGGCTTGCAATCGACCGCGATGTACGGCATGGGGCCGGAGGCGATGCCGGTGGTGGTCGCATGCGGCCTTGCGCTGCTGGCGATCGGCAATTTCATCGATGCGTTGCGCGGGAATCTGCCGGAGCGCGAGAGCGCCGATCCGGTGCCGGTGTTTCTGATCCTCGTTGGCCTCGCACTTCTGATCGCCATCATCGGCTTCGGCGGCGGCTTCATCCTGGCGACGTCGGCGCTGTTCGTGACGACGTCGGCGGCGTTCGGGCGCCGTGCCATCATGGTCGACAGCATCATCGCGCTCGTGATGTCGACGCTCATCTACCTCGCATTTGACCGGCTGCTCACGCTCAGCCTTCCGACCGGCCCGCTGGAGCGACTGCTGTGATGGACACTTTTGCGGCGCTGGCCCACGGCATGGCGGTCGCCATCCAGCCGATGAACCTGCTTTATGCGCTGATCGGCGTATTCCTCGGCACCGCCGTGGGCGTGCTGCCCGGCATCGGCCCGGCGCTGACGGTCGCGCTGCTGCTACCGGTCACCTACAAGCTCGATCCCGGCGGCTCGCTGATCATGTTCGCGGGCATCTATTACGGCGGCATGTATGGCGGATCGACCACCGCGATTCTCATTAACACACCCGGCGAGAGCGCCTCGATGGCGACTGCGCTCGAGGGTAACAAGATGGCCAAGGCCGGCCGCGGCGGCCCGGCGCTGGCGACCTCCGCGATCGGCTCCTTCGTCGCCGGCACCATCGCCACCATCGGGCTCGCCTTTCTGGCGCCGTGGCTGGTCGATTTCGCCGTGCGCTTCGGCCCCGAGGATTACTTCGCGCTGATGTGCGTCGCCTTCGTCACGGTGTCGGCGACGTTCGGTGATTCCCCGATCCGCGGCCTGACCAGCCTGTTCATCGGCCTGACGCTCGGCCTCGTCGGCATCGACAAGCTGACCGGGCAGGCACGGCTCGCGTTCGGCGTGCCTGAGCTGCTCGATGGCGTCGAGGTGACGACGCTGGCGGTCGGCCTGTTCGCGGTGGGCGAGGCGCTCTATGTCGCTTCGCGGCGCCACCACACCGAGGAAAAGCTCGAGCCGGTGCGCGGTTCACTGTGGATGACCAAAGAGGACTGGAAGCGGTCGTGGAAGCCGTGGCTGCGCGGCACGATGTTCGGCTTTCCGATTGGTGCGCTGCCGGCGGGCGGCGCGGAGATCCCGACCTTCCTGTCCTACTCGACCGAGAAGCGGCTCACAAAGCATCCCGAAGAGTTCGGCAAGGGCGCGATCGAAGGGGTCGCCGGACCTGAGGCCGCCAACAACGCCTCCGCTGCCGGCACGCTGGTGCCGCTGTTGACGCTGGGCCTGCCGACCTCGGCAACCGCCGCGATGATGCTGGCGGGCTTCCAGCAATACGGCCTCAACCCGGGGCCGCTGCTGTTCGCCGAGCGGCCTGATCTGGTCTGGGGTCTGATCGCCAGCCTCTTCATCGCCAACTGCATGCTGCTGGTGCTCAACCTGCCGTTGGTCGGCCTGTGGGTGCGGCTGCTCGCGATCCCGCAGCCCTGGCTCTATGCCGGCATCCTCGTGTTCGCGACCATGGGCACCATCGCGGCAAAGCCGTCGGTGGTGGAATTGTCGATGTTGGCCGGTTTCGGCGTGCTCGGCTTCCTGATGCGCCGGTTCGATTTTCCGATCGCGCCCGTTGTCGTCGGCCTGATCCTCGGGCCGATCGCCGAGAGCCAGTTGCGACGCGCGCTCGCGATCAGTCTCGGCGATCCCATGACTCTGCTCCAGAGCCCGATCTCGGCGACGCTGCTCGCGCTCGCGCTGATCGCGCTGCTGGCGCCGTTCGTGCTAAAGGGGCTGGGGCGGTTCAAGGCGAACGAGGATTAGCCGTCCTGGCGCACGCATCTTCCGATGCTGCGTTCATCTTGTGGGGAAACGCCATGCCGTCGGAACTTCGCTCGCCTCGTCTCGCCGTCCTGATCGACGCGGACAATGCCTCCGCAAAAATCGCGGATGGGCTGTTCGAGGAGATTGCCAAGATCGGCGAGGCCAGCGTGCGTCGCATCTACGGCGATTTCTCCAACGCGCGGTCCAGGGGGTGGGCCGATATCCTGTCGAAGCATGCGATCATCCCGCAACAGCAGTTCGCCTACACGACGGGAAAGAATGCATCGGACATAACGCTGGTCATTGACGCAATGGACCTGCTTCACAGCGGCCGGTTCGATGGCTTTTGCCTGGTGTCATCCGATAGCGACTTTACCCGTCTAGCCGCCCGCATCCGGGAGCAGGGCGTCGATGTCTTTGGGTTCGGCGAGCAGAAGACACCGGAAAGCTTCAGGCAGGCTTGCCGAAGGTTCGTCTATACCGAGAACCTGCTCGCGGGTACCGCGACCACCCAGGATGCCTCCTCGAAGTCTGCGCCGCTTCAGCCGCCCGATGCGGCCACGCCGATCATCAAGAAGGTGATCACCCAGATGGAAACCGAGGACGGTTGGGTCGCGCTCCGTGAACTCGGGCAGCGGCTCGCCAACCTGGCTTCCGATTTCGATCCAAGAACTTTCGGTTTCCGCAAGCTGAGCGACCTCGTCCGAAAGACGAACTCATTTGAGATCGATGATACAAACGGGCGGTCGGTGCGGATCAGGGTCAAGGCCGCCGCATCGCCGCCGACAGCACAGAAGTCGCGCAGACGTCCAAGGTCGAGGGCGGCAGGCGGTTCGGCGCCTAAGGCGTAAGCAGGGCGTGCCGTTATATTTGAGTTTGCCCGGTCTGGCGCAGGGCGTAACACTCGTTCGGCCGTAACGCCAAGCGAGGGTTCCCATGACCAAGCTCACCCGTTTTGCCGTCGCGCCGCTGCACAGCATGACGCGGCGCCTGGCCGACGTCGCCTCGGCGCGTCTCGCGCCGGAACTCGTCATCACCGGCGCGCGGGTGCTCTCGACCTATTCGGAGCGCATCCATGGGAACCGCGAGGTCTGGATCACCGGCGGCCGCATTGCCGCGGTGAAGCCGGCCGGAGCGGCGAAGAAGGTCTGGAGTGGCGTGTCGTTGTATGACGCAGCCGGCGGCATCATCGCGCCAGGCCTGGTTGATCCGCACATCCACATCGAATCCTCGATGGTGACGGCCTGCGCCTATGCCGAGGCGGCCCTGCTCAACGGCACCACCACGATCTTCTGCGACAGCCACGAGATCGGCAACGTCATGGACGTCGCCGGTGTCGAGGCGATGCTGGAGGACGCGCGCGAGGCGCCGCTCTCGATCTTCCTGACCGTGCCGAGTACGGTGCCGGCGACATCGGCCGCGCTGGAGACGGCGGGCGGCGATCTCACGCCCGACAAGATCGCCGGTCTGTTCGACCGCTGGCCCGAAGCCGTCGCGCTCGGTGAGAAGATGGACTTTGTCCCTGTCACGATGGGCGACGAGCGCAGCCATGCAATCCTCGCCGCGGCCTTGAAGCGCGGGCGCCCGGTGTCCGGCCATATCTACGGCCGCGAATTCGTCGCGGCCTATGCGGCCTCCGGCGTCACGGACACCCACGAGGCGATAGACCGCGATATCGCCGACGATCTGCTCGACGCCGGCGTCTGGATCTTCCTGCGTGGCGGGCCGCCGACGACGCCATGGCATTCGTTGCCGCAGGCGATCCGGACGATCACCGAGCTCGGGGCCTCCCACAAGCGCACCGCCGTGTGCACCGACGATCGCGACGCCGATGATCTGCTGTTGTTCGGTCTCGACTGGGTGGTGCGCGAAGCGGTGAAGGCGGGGATGTCGCCGGAGCAGGCCTGGTCGATGGGCTCGCTGCATGGTGCCACGCGCTTCGGCATGGAGGGCGATATCGGTGGGCTCGGCGGCGGCCGCCGTGCCGATCTCGTGCTGATGGACGATCAGCTCAAGCCGCAATGCACCTGGTATGGCGGCGAGCTCGTGGTCGAGCGCGGCAAGATCACGCCGCTGCTCGATCAGGCGCTGTCGCAGCGCTATCAATATCCCAAGGCGGCCTATGCGACGGTCAAACTGCCGGAGACGATGAAGCTGACGCCGGAGCTTCCGGCGAAGGCCTGCATCGTCAACGCGATCAAGACCGCGCTGCCCGGCATCACGCTGATCCACGAAAAGATCAGGATCGAACCGGCAAAGGATTGGCCCTCGTTGTTCGAGCGCTACGGCCTCTGCTTCGTCGCGGTGGTCGAGCGCCACGGCAAGTCGGCCGGCAACGTCGCCCATGGCCTGCTCAGGGAATTTGGCCTCAAGCGCGGCGCGGTCGCCTCCAGCGTCGGGCATGACAGCCACAATATCATCGTCGCCGGAACCAATGAGCCGGATATGCAGGTCGCAATCTCGGCGATCAAGGAGAAGCAGGGCGGCGTCTGCGTCGTCGCCGACGGAAAGGTGAGGGCGCTGGTCCCGCTGCCCATCGCCGGCCTGCTCTCCGAAAAGCGCGTCACCGAGGTGGCCGACGAGGTCAAGGTGCTGAAGAAGGAATGGGCCGAGGCCGGCTGCACCATCCCCTACATGGGCTTCAATTTGATTCCGCTATCGGTCATTCCGGAAATTCGCATCACCGACAAGGGCCTTGTGCTGGTCCCGCAGATGGAGCTGGCGCCGCTGTTCGAGTGAGGCGCTTTCACGGATATCGCGGCTTAACCGCTTGAGAGACCCTTGTTTTTTCCACGGCTGCCGCATCGTGGAAAATAAAATCGATCTCGTTGAGATCGCTTCTTGCGCGCCCGATGATCTCGCTCGCTGACGCAACCCAAGCGAGGTCCGATATGGCGAAAATGCGCGCTGTCGATGCTGCCGTGCGAATTCTGGAGAAGGAAGGCATCTCGACTGCCTTCGGCGTTCCCGGGGCTGCGATCAATCCGCTTTACTCGGCGCTGAAGAAGCGCGGGTCGATCCGCCACATCCTCGCGCGCCATGTCGAAGGCGCATCGCACATGGCCGAGGGCTATACGCGGGCCAAGGCCAGCAATATCGGCGTGTGCATCGGAACCTCGGGGCCGGCCGGCACCGACATGATCACCGGGCTCTATTCGGCCATCGCCGATTCCATTCCGATCCTCTGCATCACCGGGCAGGCGCCGCGGGCGCGGCTCTACAAGGAGGACTTCCAGGCGGTCGACATCGAGTCGATCGCAAAGCCCGTGACCAAATGGGCGGTGACGGTGCGTGAGCCGGCGCTGGTGCCGCGCGTGTTCAGCCAGGCGTTTCATGTGATGCGGTCGGGCCGGCCGGGGCCGGTGCTGATCGACATGCCGCTCGACGTGCAGCTCGCCGAGATCGAGTTCGACGACGAGACCTATGAGCCGCTGCCGGTCTACAAGCCGACGGCGACCCGCAAGCAGGTCGAGAAGGCGCTGGAGATGCTCAACGCCGCCGAGCGGCCGCTGATCGTCGCGGGCGGCGGCATCATCAACGCCGATGCGTCGGACCTGCTGGTCGAGTTCGCCGAGATCGCCAACGTGCCCGTCGTCCCGACGCTGATGGGATGGGGCGCGATCCCCGACGATCACGTGCTGATGGCCGGCATGGTCGGTCTTCAGACCAGCCACCGCTATGGCAACGCCACGCTGCTGGAATCCGATTTCGTGCTCGGCATCGGCAATCGCTGGGCCAACCGTCACACCGGCTCGGTCGAGACCTACACCAAGGGCCGCACCTTCGTGCACGTCGACATCGAGCCGACCCAGATCGGGCGCGTGTTCAACCCCGATCTCGGCATCGTCTCGGACGCCAAGGCCGCGCTCGAGCTTTTCGTCGCCGTCGCCAGGGAGTGGCGCCGGTCAGGCAGGCTTCGCGAGCGCCAGGCGTGGCCCGCGGCCTGCCGCGATCGCAAGAAGACCATGCTGCGCAAGAGCCATTTCGACAACGTCCCGATCAAGCCGCAGCGCGTCTATGAGGAGATGAACAAGGCGTTCGGCCGCGACACCACCTATGTCACGGTGATCGGCCTGTCGCAGATCGCCGGCGCGCAGTTCCTGGGCGTCTACAAGCCGCGCAACTGGATCAATGCCGGGCAGGCGGGCCCGCTCGGCTGGACGCTGCCCGCCGCGCTCGGCGTGCGTGCCGCGTGCCCGGATCGCGAGATCGTCGCGCTCTCCGGTGACTACGATTTCCAGTTCCTGATCGAGGAGCTCGCAGTCGGGGCGCAGTTCAATCTGCCCTACATCCACGTCGTCGTGAACAATTCCTATCTCGGCCTGATCCGCCAGGCCCAGCGCGGCTTCGACATGGACTATCACGTCCAGCTCTCGTTCGAGAACATCAACGCACCGGAGATCGGCGTCTACGGCGTCGACCATGTCACGGTGGCCGAAGGCCTCGGCTGCAAGGCGATCCGCGTCACCGATCCCAAGGACACCCAGGCGGCGTTCACGACAGCGCGTGAGCTGATGGCCAAGTACCGCGTGCCCGTCGTCGTCGAATTCATCCTCGAACGCGTCACCAACATCGCGATGGGGACCGAGATCGACAACATCGTCGAGTTCGAGGAGGTGCTGGATCTGCCACTCGACGAGGTCGGGACCAGGAAGCCCGGCGTGCTGCAGCCGGCTGAATAGGGGAGAGCATCATGCCGAAATTCGCCGCCAACCTCACCATGCTCTTCAACGAAATGCCGTTTCTCGACCGCTTCGCTGCGGCGAAGTCGGCCGGCTTCTCCGGGGTCGAATATCTCTTCCCCTATGATTTCGACAAGGCGCAGCTCCGCGAGCAGCTTGAGGCCCATGGCCTGACGCAGGTGCTGCACAATCTCCCCGCCGGCAACTGGGCCGGCGGCGAGCGCGGCATCGCGATCCTGCCCGATCGCACGGCCGAATTCCGCGATGGCGTGTTCCGCGCCATCGACTATGCCAAGGCGCTCGATTGCGACCAGCTCAACTGCCTCGTCGGCATCGCGCCCGTCGATGCCGATCCGCGCGAGCTTCAGGAGACGCTGGTCGGAAACCTGCGCTTCGCCGCCTCGACGCTGGCGCGGGAGAACATCAAGCTGCTGGTCGAGCCGATCAACACGCTCGACATTCCCGGCTTCTACCTCAACGGCACCGAGCAGGCGGTGCAGCTCGTCTCCGAGGTGCGGTCGAACAATCTGTTCGTCCAGTACGACATCTATCACATGCAGATCATGGAGGGCGATCTCGCCCGCACCATGCAGGAATATCTGCCGCAGATCGCCCATATCCAGCTCGCCGACAATCCCGGTCGCCACGAGCCGGGCACCGGCGAGATCAACTACCCCTTCCTGTTCCGCCATCTCGACGCGATCGGCTATCGCGGCTGGATCGGCTGCGAATACAAGCCGCGCACCACGACGCTGGAAGGCCTGTCCTGGCACGCCGCGCAAACCTTCGAGACCTGAGGAACGAGTGACATGATCGACATCGGCTTTATCGGACTTGGCACCATGGGACGGCCGATGGCCGGCCATCTTCTGACCGCGGGCCATCGTGTTCTCCTACACGACGTCGCGCCGGTCCCGCCGGATCTGGTCAAGGCGGGCGGCGTTGCCTGCAAGTCGGCCAGGGAGGTCGCCGAGGAGGCGGATGCCGTCATCATCATGGTGCCGGATACGCCGCACGTGGAAGCCGTGCTGTTCGGCAAGGACGGTGTCGCGAGCGGCATCTCTAAGGGCAAGATCGTGGTCGACATGAGCTCGATCTCGCCGCTGGCGACGAAAGAGTTCGCGAAGAAGATCGAGGCGCTGGGTGCGGACTATCTCGATGCGCCGGTGTCGGGCGGCGAGGTCGGCGCCAAGGCGGCGAGCCTCACCATCATGGTGGGCGGGCCCGAGCGCGCCTTTGGCACCATGAAGCCGGTCTTCGACAAAATGGGCAAGAACGTCACCCATGTCGGTGCCAATGGCGACGGTCAGACGACCAAGGTCGCCAACCAGATCATCGTCGCGCTGACGATCGAGGCGGTGAGCGAGGCGCTGCTGTTCGCGTCCAAGGCGGGGGCCAACCCTGCGCTGGTGCGCAAGGCGCTGATGGGCGGCTTTGCCTCCTCGCGCATTCTCGAGGTGCATGGCGAGCGCATGGTGAAGCGCAATTTCGATCCCGGCTTCCGCATCGAGCTGCATCAGAAGGATCTCAACCTCGCGCTCGAAGGTGCGCGTGCGCTCGGCCTGTCGCTGCCGAGCACGGCGGTGGCGCAGCAATTGTTCTCGTCCTGCACCGCGCATGGCGGCAAGGCCTGGGATCACTCGGCAATGGTGCGGGCGCTGGAACTGATGGCCGGTCACGAGATCGCCGCGGCCTGAACTGTTACGGGGTAACAGTCTCCGATTTGATGTGAGTTTCATCGCGGGGGAACGGGAACAATGCTCCCGCCCCGCGGTTGATGGCGCACAACAACACTGGAGAGTGTGGATATGAAGACCCGTCTTGCGATTTCGTTGGCTGCCGCCTCGCTGCTGGCGTCGAGTGCAGCCTTTGCTCAGTCGACGACCGAACAGGGCGCCAGGGACGGCGCACGCGCGGGTGGCGACATCGGCGGCCCGATCGGCGCAATGGTCGGCGGTACCGTCGGTGCGGCCGTCGGCGCCGGATTGGAAATTCCGAATGCGGTGCTGGGCGGAATCCCGCGCGATGATTCCGTCGTGATCCACGAGCGTGTCGTGGTCGGCGAGCCGCTGCCTCCGACCGTGGTGCTGCGCCCGGTGCCGAACTACACCGAGTATCGCTATGCGGTCGTGAACGATCGCCGCGTGATCGTCGAGCCGCGCACGCGCCGGGTCGTCAGGATCATCGACTGATCGATCAGAGCGCAGGCTTTGAAGAACTGGGCCCTGCGGAGCATCGCTCCGCGGGGCCTTAGCTTGTGAGGGCCGAATTGGTGCGGACGCGCGTCATCACCCAATCGGCGATCGCCGCGAGCGCAAAGCCGATGCAGGCGGTGCCGGCATCGACCAGAAAATCCTCCAGCCGCGCATGCCGGCCGGGTGCCAGGAACTGCATCAACTCGAGCGCGCCGATCAGCGCCACCGCGATGGCGGCGACGACCCAGCGCCGGTTGCGATAGGCGAGGCCGAAGGCCAGCCCCACCAGAATGAAGGCAAGCGCGTGCTCGCCGTCCTGACCGAGGTCGGAATGGGGCCGCAGGCCCGGGGGCCCGAGGGTTGCGAAGGTCACGGCGGCGGCGAGCAGCCAGGCAAAAGACCGAACGAAAATGGACATCCGGTGCCCATAGCACGGATTTGCAGCAGCCTGTCGCGGAGGCGGGATCAGATCGTCGTGTAGTTAATGACGAAGCGTTAAAGTGGCTCGCGCACGCCGAGGCCGTGCATGAAGCGTTCCCGGATCTGGACCGGATCGCGCCGGGTGGTGCCGACGCCCGGCTTGTCGTCGATGCGGACGGCGATCAGGCTCGGCTCCGAGGCGGCCATGGCCTCGTCGACCAGGCGCTCGAAATCCTCCTCGTCCGCGGCCCAGGTGCTGTTGGCGAGCCCCGACGCGGTGGCGATACCGACGATGTCGGCGACACTTGCAGCCGGCGTCGGCTGCGCGCCGGTAATCTGGTAGATGCCGTTGTCCATCACGATCATGATCAGGTTCTTCGGCTTCAATGTCGCGATCGTCGAGAGCGCGCCGAGCTGCATCAGCAGCGAGCCATCGCCTTCGAGCGCGAAGACGCGGCGATCGGGCTGTGCCAGCGCCACGCCGAGCGCGATCGGGAAGGCGAGGCCCATGCTGCCGAGCATGTAGAAATTCTGCGGACGGTGGCCGGCGGCCCAGAGATCGAAATTGGTGTTGCCGATGCCGCCGATCACGGCTTCCTCGTGCTTGAGCTTTGCGATCAGGCGCGAGGTCACATCGAACCGGTTCATCACCTTGGTGTTGCGCGTATTCATGGCGGCGCTCACTTGTCGAAGGTCTTGCCGCCGGTGAGCAGCGGGTTGAGGATCAGCGCCACCGGCGCCTGCGTGGTGACGGCCTGCTTGATCGAGCGGTCGGCGATGAATTCGAGCTCGTCCAGCCGGGTGATGGTGTGGTGCTCCAGCGCCAGCGAGTCCAGCACCGGGCGCATGGTGCGGCACACCAGCGACTGGCCGTAATTGAACTCGCCGAGCGTGCCGCGTTCGGACACGAACATGATCAGCGGGATTTGGTAGGGCACCGCCAGCGAGGCGAGCACGTTGGCGAGCGTGGCAAAGCCGGAGGTCTGCATCAGCACCGCGCCGCGCCGTCCGCCCATCCAGGCGCCGGAGACGATGCCGACGGCCTCTTCCTCGCGGGCGGTGGCGAAGGTGGTGAAGAAGGGATCGGCGTGCAGGTTCTTGATCAGCGGCGTCAGCACCCGGTCGGGCACGTAAGGGATGAGGCTGATCTCGTTCCGCTTCAGGGTCTGCAGGACGATGCTGTGCCAGCTCTTGTCGCTGGACGCCTGTCCCGCCGAGGCGGGCTGTTCCGCAATCGCCATCGCGCTCTCCCTCATGCCGCGCATGCTTCTTCTTGGTCCGTCGCGGCGATCTGCCGAACTTGACGGAGCGGACGGGATTGTCAACATGTCCGGGCCGGCACCGTGATCTGCGCCAGACGGCCTGCCGTGGCCGGCACCGCCATGTCATAAGCGGCGACAACGAGAAAACGGGAGGGACGCATGGACGGGGCGCGGGTTGCGGCGGCCTTGCGGGTCTCCGCGAGAGAGCCGGAAGGGTCCTGATGTCCGTCAACAACAAGCGCGTCTTCTACGTCAAATATCTGGCCAATCCGATCTATATCGACATCATGAAGGCGCGGCCGGACGTGCGGCTCGATCGCATCGAGAACGAGAGTCCTGAGGACTTCTACGCGCCGATCCTGAGCGCGGCCCATGTCTACCAGATCGGCGCGGCCCGCGACGAACTGGCGCCGCATTTCCATGTCGACGCTGCCTTGCTCAAGCGCACGCCGAACCTGCTGCTGGTCTCCAGCAACGGCGCGGGCTTCGACCCCGTCGACGTCGAGGCCTGCACCGAGGCGGGCGTGCTGGTCGTCAACCAGTCTGGCGGCAACGCCCATTCGGTTGCCGAGCACGCGCTGGCGATGATGCTGACGCTGTCCAAGCGCATCATCCAGTCCGACCGCAGGCTCCGCCGGGAGGCCAACGTCAACCGCAACGATCTCGTCGGCAACGAGATCGAGCACAAGACCGTCGGCATCATCGGCCTCGGCAATGTCGGCCGCCGTATCGCCGCCCTGTGCAAGAGCCTGTTCGGCATGAAGGTGCTGGCCTACGATCCGTACCTCACGGCCGAAGTCATGGCCGAGCGGGGCGGGGAGAAGGTTGAGCTCGACGAACTGCTGCGCCGTGCTGATTTTGTCTCGATTTCCTGCCCGCTCGACAAACGCAGCCGCAACATGATCAGCACGCGCGAGTTCGCGCTGATGCAGCCGCATGCGTATTTCATCACCACGGCGCGCGGCTTCATCCACGACGAGGACGCGCTGCTCCAGGCCCTGCGCGACAAGCGCATCGCCGGTGCCGGCCTCGACGTCTGGTCGAAGGAGCCGCCGCCGCCGGAGCATCCGCTGCTCCAGTTCGACAACGTACTGGCGAGCCCGCACACCGCAGGCGTCACCATCGAGGCGCGCCAGAACATGGGCCGCATCGCTGCCGAGCAGGTGCTCGATACGCTCGACGGCAAGCGGCCGCCGCGCATCATCAACCCTGAGGTCTGGCCGCGCTATGCCGAGCGCTTCAAGCAGGCCTTTGGCGTGATGCCGGGGTAGGGAGCGCGACGTCGGATCGTGCTCCGATCGCTGGTTACGAGGATCAAAACAGAAAGCGGCGGATTTTACCGATGGCGTGAATGAAGGCGTATGACTTGTCCTGTAGATCAGGGAGCATGAGCATACTCTCGATCGCGACTTCAGGACTTTCTGCAGCGAGCCTGCGCGTGAGCGTGGCCGCGAGCAACATCGCCAATGCCAACACGACCGGCCCGCTACCCTCATCGGGCGGATCGGGCACGACGGCCGGCTCGGGCATTGCTCCGACATTTCCCGCGGCCTATGTGCCGTTGCGGGTCGATCAGGTCTCGACGCCGGGCGGTACGGCCGCGACCGTGTCGACGGTGTCCCCGAGCTTTACCGCCCAATACGATCCCGGCGCTCCCTTCGCCAACCAGGATGGCCTGGTTGCCGCGCCGAATGTCGACCTCGTCGGCGAATTCGTTGAGCTGGAGACCGCAAAGTACAGCTTCATCGCCAACGCGAAGGTCATCCGGGCCTACGCGGAAACGACAGACACGCTCCTCGACATCAAGACGTGACGGCTGACGCCGGGGGTAGGGCGCCTACCCCAGCTTCGCGCCAAGCTGCTGGAACACGGCCTCGCACGTCATGAGGTCGAGATGACCGCCGCCCGCGTTCTTGAAGAAGGTGATGTCGGACGGTGAGGTGCGCCCCTGTACGCGACCGCTGGCGAGATCGTAGTGGTCGCCGAGGACGTCTGTCTCGCTGATCGCACCGCTCGCGATCGGCTGCAGGATATCGCCGACGCCGTGGAAGGCGGATTCCCGCATGTCGACGAACACACGCGACATCCTTGCTGCGTCATCATCGGCCTCGCGGGTTTGCGGCGTGTAGCCGCCGACGAGGTCCAGATGCGTGCCCGGCCGCAAATTGCGACCCTTGATCAGCGGTTGATGCGCCCGGGTGCAGGCAGTGATGACATCAGCCTCGCGCGTCGCCGCGTCGAGATCCGTGATCGTCTCCGCCTTGACGCCGTCCTTCGTCAGACGCTGGACGAGTTCCTCGGCGCGTTCCGGGCTTCGATTCCAGATCAGCACACGCTTGAGCGACGGCCGCACGGTGCGATGGCCCCGGATCAGCCATTCGGACATCTCGCCGGCACCAGCGCAGAGCAGCGTCTCGGGATTGGGCGGGGCGAGCAGCTTCGTGCCGAGCGCGGAATCGGCGGCGGTGCGCCAATGCGTGATCTCGGTCCCGTCCATCGCCGCCAGCGGCTTTCCGTTGGTGCCGTCGAACAGCACGCATACGGCCTGCACCGCCGGCATCTTCCCTTCCGCGAGGTTGGTCGGGAAGCTGGTGAACATCTTGCTCGCCATGTACCGGCCGGGATCGACGGCGCTGCGGATGACGTATTGCCCTTTCTCGTCGCCGAGGAAGGCGTCCAGCACCTCCATCTTCGGCCGGCGATGCGCCGCTTCCAGGGCTGCAACGAGGATCTGAAAGGTCAGAACTTTCGTGACTTCGGTATCGGAGACAAAGTGCAAGGGGAAATCCTCAAGGCGTGCGGCTGGCCTTCCGCCTTTAGCCCCAGGCGGCCGGTTCCGCAACGGATTGTCCGCATCGCTCCCTCCGCCTTGATCCGCGTCAAAATCTCCTTCCCCGGTCCGGCCTAAATGAGATTAGAGTGCCGTCCGCCGGGGCAGCAGGAGGTCCCATGTCTACTTATGTCGTCAGGTTCATGAAGGACGTGCTTGGCGAGTACGGCCGGCAGATCGAGGTCTGCCAGGGTACGCTCGAGATCGACGCGGCCGACGAGACCGAGGCCACGGAGCGGGCGAAGGCGAGGTTCTGCAAGGACCAGGCGTTGCGTCACTGGTCGCTGCATGCCGACCGCATTCACGTCAGGCCGGCTGACTTTCCATCTTGAGTTCTACCGCCCTGGCGCGGTGACAGGCGGCGGCGCCGTGACGCCGGCGCCGAGCGAACGCTGCACCATGACGGTGTCGGACCAGCGGCCGTGGCGATAGGCGACGCCGCACAAGAGGCCCGCGCGCGTAAAGCCGAACTTTTCGTGCAGCGCCAGTGAGGGTGCGTTGTCGGCATCGATATAGCCGATCATCTGGCGGAAGCCGGCCGCCGCACATGCATCGATCAGGTCCTGGAGCAGGATCCGCCCGACCCCACGGCCGAGATGCTCGTGGTGGACATAGATCGAGTGCTTGGCCGTGTAGCGATAGGCCGGGCGCTTGCGGAACAGCACCGCATAGGAATAGCCGACGACCTCGCCGCGCCAGGTCGCGACCAGATGCGGCAGGCGGGTCTGCTTCAGGTTCTTGCGGCGGTCGCGTAAGTCGTCCGGCTCGGGCGCGCCGGTTCCCTCGACGTCGCGCGGCACGCCATTGCGGACGTGATGGCGGTAGATCGCCAGCATCGCCTCGACATCGCTCTCGCGTGACGGCCTGACCAGGACCGGTTCGTCACTCGTGCGCGCAGCTGTTTCGTTCATCGGCACCTACTCGGCAACGACGTAAGTATAGAGCCCGATCCGGCCCTGTGCATCGATCTCCTTGTAGACACCCTGGATTTCCACATCGAAACCCGCGAACGTGTTGAAGCAGGTCTCGAACATCTTCAGGTAATCCACCATGGGCTTGGCCCGTTCCGTCAGCCGCTCGCCGGGCACGATGGTGGCGATCCCCGGCGGATAGACCACGAAGGGCGTGGTGGCGATGCGGCCCGCGATCGCCTCGATCGGCAGATAGTCGACGTCGTTCTTGAACAGGAAACGCGCGGCGTCGCGCGGCGACATCGCGATCTCGGGCATGTGCTCGGGCAAGAATTGCCGGGCCTGGAGGCCGCTGACGTCGGCGGCACGGAAGAAGCGATGCATCTCGCCGCAGAGGTCGCGCAGCCGCACGCCGGCATACCGCGCCTGCCGCCGCTGGTAGAACTCCGGGATCACGTCGGCCAGGAGCGCATTGTCGTCGTGCAATCGCTTGAACGCGACGAGGCCGGAGATCAGCGTGCCGGCCTTGCTCGCCTCGACGCCCGGCGTGAGCAGGAAGAGCAGGGAGTTGAGATCGTTCTTCTCGGGCACGATGCGGTTTTCACGTAAGTATTGCGCGACGACCGGGGCGGGGATGCCGTGCTCGGCATAGGCGCCGGTGGCCCGGTCGAAGCCGGGCGTGAGCAGCGTCAGCTTGTTCGGATCGGTCATGGCGAAGCCTTCAGCCAGACCGGGGAAGCCGTGCCAGTTGGTATCGGGTGAGAGTTGCCACAGTGCGGGATTGGTCGCGAGCTCGTCGGTGGAGAGCGTTTCCCAGGCGACGTTGTGCGCGGCACCGGGGCGGCTGACATCGGGAATGGCGACGCGATCCGGAACGAAGGGCTCGAAGAACCAGCGCCGGTCCGGGTTCTGCTCCTTCTCCTCGAACTCCCGGCGCATCGCGCGGATCTTCTTGCGCAGCTCGATGCCGAGGCGGATCGTGTCGTCCCACAGCACTTCGCCCGATCTCCCCTTCATCATCTGCGCGCCGACGTCGAGCGAGGCGAACAGCGGATAGAACGGCGAGGTGGACGCGTGCTGCATGAAGCTTTCGTTGAAGCGGCGATGCTCGACGCGGCGCTTCTGGCCGCGGATGTGGCGGTCCTTGATGTGGATCTGGGAGGCCTGGGAGAAGCTCGCGAGCTGCTTGTGGGTCGATTGCGTCGCGATGATGCCCGGCGCCTCCGGCGGAAGGTTGGTCAGGCCCATGGCGAAGCGGCCGGCGTAGAGCGGGTGGAACTTCATGAAGCCGGCCCAGGCCTCGTCGAACAGGATGTATTCGCAGAGATGGCCGATGCGCTTCAGGATCATCTCGGCGCTGTGGATCGAGCCGTCATAGGTGCATTGCTCGACCACCGCGACGCGGAACGGCCGCTCCTTGCGCCAGGCCTCCTTGTCCGTGACCAGCGGATGGTTGCGGATCGCCTCGCGCAGGGCCTTCTCGTCGAGCATGTCCCAGCGCATCGGGCCGATCAGGCCCCAGGCGTTGCGGATGGTCGGCACGTAGATCGGGATGCCGCCATTGATCATCAGCGCGCCATGATGGGCGGCCTTGTGGTTGTTGCGGTCGAACAGCACAAGGTCGCCATCGGTGACGAGTGCACCGAGCGCGACCTTGTTCGAGGTCGAGGTGCCGTTGAGCACGAAATAGGTCTTTTCTGCGCCGAAGATCTGCGCGGCTTCCTTCTGCGCCTTCAGCGCCGGGCCCTCGTGGGTGAGGAGGTCACCGAGATCGAGCACGGAATTGTCGAGGTCGTCGCGGAACACGGATTCGCCGAGATGCTCGACGAAGACCCGGCCGATCGGGCTACGGTTGTAGAACACGCCGCCATTGTGACCCGGGCAGGTCCAGAGCTGGTTGCCTTCCTCGGCATAGTCGACCAGCGCGCCGAAGAACGGCGTCTTCAACGTCTCGGCATATTGCTTGAGGCGGCTGATCAAATTCTTGGCGATGAAGGTCGGTGTCTCCTCGGACAGGAAGACATAGCCGTCGATGAAGTCGAGCACCTCGACCGGCAGGTCCTCGAAGCGCTTGCGCCGGATCAGCAGGATGATCGGGAAGTCGAGGCCCCGGCGCCGCATCAGATTGATCAGCGCGGAGGTCTTGCCTTCGAGGCCCTTCTTGCCCCAGTCCACCACCATGCAGCCGATCGCGGCATCGGTCTGCACCGCGATCTCGGCGTCTTCCAGCTTGCGCGCCCGGACCACCTCGAAGCCGGAGCGCTGGATCTCCTCGACGATCTGGTTGAAGCGGATGCCCTCGAGATCGTCGGCGTCGAACACGGGTGCGGCGAACAGGAAGTTGAAGCGCTTGAAATAATCCATTGGCTGTCCCGAATATGCAGGAGACACAGCTCTCGGCACATTCGATGACAGTTCTATGACAATAACGGCAGGGACAAGGTTAGTGGGGAAGGCGCGCTACCGCTTGCCTTCGCCGAACACCACCGTCGGCACGGCGCGGTTGACGATCTCGCGCAGCGCGAAGCTCGATTGCACCCGTGCGACACGCGGCAGGCGCGACAGCTCGGTGCGGTGGATGCGCTCGAAATCCTGGATGTCGCGGGCGAGCACGATCAGGATGTAGTCGTCGGTTCCCGACATCAGGAAGCAGCGCACCACCGAGGGGCATTTCACCACCTCCGCCTCGAACGCCTTCAGCGCCTCGTCGCTCTGGCTCTCCAGCGCGATGCGCACAAGCACAGTCGTGGTGAGGCCGAATTGCGCCAGGTCGAGCGCGGCCTGGTAGGCCTGGATATAGCCGTCGTCCTCCAGCGCCTTCTGCCGGCGCGCCAGCGCGGTGCTCGACAGCCCAACCTTGTTGGCGAGCTCGGTGTGGCTGGCGCGCGCATTGGTGGTGAGTTCCGCGAGGATGGTGAGATCTTTCCGGTCGAGGGCCAATGTTTTGTTTCCAGCGTGAAAGATCGTTTCCGCGCCGGAAACCGGCGCGCGTGGTCCGAAACTAGCGGATATTTGCACGAAACCAAACCGGCCCCCTCGGTACGATCAACACCGGAATCAATCCGTTGGAAGGGAGCTCGAGATGCGCGTCGGTGTGCCCAGGGAGATCAAGGTCCAGGAATATCGCGTCGGGCTCACCCCGGGCGCCGTCCGCGAATATGTCGCGGCCGGGCACCAGGTGACGGTCGAGACCGGCGCGGGCAGCGGCATCGGCGCGTCCGATGAGGTGTATCAGCGGGCAGGGGCCTCCATCGCCGCAAGTGCGCGCGACATCTTCGCCAAGTCCGACATGATCGTGAAGGTGAAGGAGCCGCAGAAGAACGAGTGGGCCCAGCTCCGGGAAAGCCAGATCGTGTTTACTTACCTGCATCTTGCGCCGGATCCCGAACAGGCCAAGGGCCTGCTCGCTTCCGGTTGCACGGCGATCGCCTATGAAACGGTCACCGACGCGGCTGGCCACCTCCCCCTGCTCGCGCCGATGAGCGAAGTCGCCGGCCGCCTCGCCATCGAGGCAGCCGGCGCCGCGCTCAAGCGATCGGCCGGCGGCCGCGGGCTGCTGCTCGGCGGTGTGCCCGGCGTGCAGCCGGCACGGGTCGTCGTGCTCGGCGGCGGCGTGGTGGGAACGCAGGCGGCACGCATGGCGGCCGGCCTTGGCGCCGAGGTCACCGTGATCGATCGCTCCGTCTCCCGGCTGCGCGAGCTCGATGACATCTTTATCGGACGCGTGCGCACCCGCTTCTCCACGATCGAGTCCGTCGAAGACGAAGTCTTCAATGCCGACGTCGTGATCGGCGCGGTGCTCGTGCCGGGCGCCAGCGCACCCAAGCTCGTCACGCGCGCGATGCTCACGTCGATGCGGCCGGGCGCCGTGCTGGTCGATGTCGCCATCGACCAGGGTGGCTGCTTCGAGACCTCGCATCCGACCACGCACACGGAGCCGACCTACGAGGTCGACGGCATCGTGCATTATTGCGTGGCGAATATGCCGGGCGCGGTGCCGGTGACGTCGAGCCAGGCGCTGAACAACGCGACGCTGCCGTTCGGCCTGATGCTCGCCAACAAGGGTTTTGCCGCGGTGCTGGAGAATCCGCACTTGCGCAACGGGCTCAACGTGCATCGCGGCCGCATCACCAACAAGGCGGTGGCCGAGAGCCTCGGGCTGGAGTTTGCTCCGGTCGATAGTGGGCTGGCGGCGTAAGTCTTAGGCCGGCTTGCGATGGCGGCTGCCGAGAGCAGCCGCGACCGTCTCGGGCTTCTCGATGCGTTCGATCAGCATGTCGATGCGGTCGCCGCCCCAGAACAGCTCGCCGTTGAAGACCATGGTCGGCACGCCGAACACGCCGAGCGTTTCGGCCTCGTCGATGACGCGGTCATGCTCGGCGCGGGCAGGTCCGTTGACATAGGCTTCGAACGCGCCGGCCGAGCCGCCGCATCCGGTGACGACGTCCGTGATGGCGGCGAGATCGTCGATTTCCAGCTCACGGCTCCAGAATTTTCGGAACACCGTGTCGTGATAGGGGCGGAAGAAGCCGTTGGCCTGTGCGAACAGCATGCCGGCGCTGGAGTAGAAGGCGTCATAGATCCGCCGCGGCCCCTTCATGACGAGCCCTTGCGCATTGGCATAGCGCCGCGCGTCCATATAGAGGTAGCGCACCTTGCGCCAGAAATGCGGCGTGCGCTCCTCGACCTTCCCCATGAACTCGGCGATGCGCAGCGTGTAGGGCAGCCATTCCAGCTCAACGCCGTGGGTCTGTTCGAGCTCGAACAGGCGCTTGTTGGCCACGAACGCGTAGGGGCTCTTGTAGTCGGTGTAGACGCGGACGATCGGCTTGGGCATGGCGGGCGTCCTTTCGGATGTGCGGCGCGGCCTGCCGCAAGCCTCGTCATTGCGAGCGAAGCGAAGCAATCCAGAATCTTTCCGCGGAGGCACCCTGGATTGCTTCGCTTCGCTCGCAATGACGGTGTGGTGAAAGTGTAGGCTAAATCGACATCACGTTCGCGTCGATCAAGAAGTTACGCCTTCGTCAGCCTGTACTGCCCCAAATCCGGATCATGGGTCATGCGCCAGTAGTCCACGAACCGCCAGGGCATCGCCGAAAACACGCGGCCGCTGGCGTTGCGGTAGTAGGTGCTCATGCCGGGATGGGTCCAGATCATGGTCTCGTGCTCGGCATCGACCTTGCGGACGTAGTCGTCGAGCACGTCCGGGCGGACGTCGATGGCGGCGACGTCCTGCTCGATCATGCCGGCGAGACAGGCGGATATGTAGCGGCTCTGGCATTCCGACTGGAAGATGACGCTCCCGCCATGGGCCGGGCCCGAGTTCGGGCCGAGCATGCAGAAGAAGTTGGGAAAATCGGGCACGGTGAGGCCGAGGAATGCCGTCGGATTGTCGTTGGCCCAGGCCTTGCGCAAATCCTTGCCGCCGCGGCCGCTGATATTGAGGCGGGCGGCCATCTCCGTGACCTTGAAGCCGGTTGCGACCACGATGATATCAGCCGGGCGGTGCTTGCCGTCGGCGGTGACGATGCCGGTTGCGTCGAAATGGTCGATCGTGTCGGTGACGAGCTCGACATTGTCGCGCGTCAGCGTCTTGAACCAGTTGTTGTCGAGCAGGATGCGCTTGCCGTAGGGCGGATAGGTCGGCACGCATTTCTCGATCAGGTCGGGCCGGCCTTGCAATTCGGACAGGATGAAGTCGGTCAGTTCCTGGCGGTGCCGGTCATTGCCCTTGTTGACGGCGCGCTCGGGATGCGGCCAGGCCGGGTCCTTGCGCAGGAAGGGCAGCAGGCCGTCGCCATAGCGCCAGAACATGTTGAAGCGATACCACTGCACATAGAACGGCAGATGCGCGAGCAGCCAGCGCGCGCCCTCGGTGATCGGATCGGAATAGCCCTTCACCGGACGCGCCCATTGTGCGCTGCGCTGGTAGACCGTGACGGAGGTGACGCTGCCCGCAATCGTTGGCACCAGCTGCATCGACGTTGCGCCGGTGCCGATCACGGCGACATGCTTGCCGTCGAAATCGATGTCGCCGGACCACAGCGCCGAATGCAAGATCGTTCCCTTGAAGCTCTCCTCACCCTTGAAGTGCGCACGGGAGGGATCGTTGAGCTGGCCGATGGCCGAAACCAGTGCGGTGGATTCGAAGGTCTCTTCGCCGTCCTTCGTCTTCAGCGTCGAGATCCAGCGGCGCTTGGCTTCGTCCCAGCGGGACGACGTCAGCTCGGTGTTGACGCGCAGATGTTTTCGGATGCCATATTCCTCGGCGACTTTCAGCAGATAGCCGAGCAGCTCCTCGCGCTGGCAGAAATAGCGGGTCCAGGCGTTGCCGGAGCCGAACGAGTAGGAATAGGAGTGGTTGGGCGTGTCGACGCCGCAGCCGGGATAGCGGTTGATCCACCAGGTGCCGCCGAGCTCGGCGTTCTTCTCGACGATGGTGTAGGGGATGTCGAGATGACCGAGCGCCACGCCGAGCGCGATGGCACAGACGCCGGCGCCGACGATCAGGACGTGCTGCGCGGCGAGCTTGTCGTCGGAGGGCTTCCTGGTCCAGCGCGCCTCGCGCGACACAAAGCCCATCTCCTCGCGCATCAGCGGCGCATATTCCGGCGCGACGTTCTCGCCGAGGCAGGCGCGCATCATCCTGAGCAGCAGCTCTTCGCCGGGATCGGTGATGACGGGCTTTGGCGTGCCGTCGGCAAACAGCCTGACCACGGCGGCGCGGATCTCGTCCTGGATTTCCCGGGGCACGCCGGCCTCGGGATCGGGGATGAGGCGGATGTCGCGCTTGGGCAGATAGGGCGGCTCGAGCCATTTCTCGTCGCCCGTCATGTGCACCAGCACCATCAGCAGGCAGCGGATGTCGGCTTCGGCAATCGCCGAGGCAAGGTCGAGCGGCTTGTGGGAAGATGCGATGTTCATGGCTGGTCCCCGGATGCGCTGAAGAGGCCGCGCGTCATCAGCTTGCGATAGGCGGAGATGACGTGGTCGGGCACAGCGGTGACGCCGCCTTCCGAATAGGAGTAGCGGCGGCTGAGATAGCCGCGCGAGCCCATCAGCATGTGGACGATGGCCTCGAATTCCTCGTCGCTGTAATCGTGGATCGCACCGGCTGCGCGCGCGCGGCGTAGGATGCGGACATAGGCGACCGAGATGTTGTCGAGGTGTTTCTGGTAGCCGATCGGTGCGAAGAATTCGGCCTCGTTGAGGATGCGCAGGAACTCCGGGACTTCGCGGATGAAGTCGAAGAAGGCGGAGAAGCGCGAAATCTCCTGCCGCGCGGCATCTGCGGTGCCGGTGCGGGCGCGGATGAACTCGACCATGTCGAGGCCGATCTTCGGCAGCATCTGATCCAGCAGCTCCTGGCGGTTCTCGAAATGATTGTAGAAGGTGCCCTGCGCGACGCCGGCCTCCTCGGTGATACGGGCGACGGAGGCTTCGGCATAGCCGTGCTTGCCGACGACTTTTGTCGCGGCGTCAAAGATCTTCTGCTTGGTCCAGGCGTTGCGCTCGACGCGGTTCAGCTTGGTCAACTTGGCGCTCGCTTGATTCATTCAGACGTCTCCAGCTCGGCGCGCAGCACGCGCTTGAGGATCTTGCCACTGGGATTGCGGGGAAGGCTGTCGCGGATGATCAGCTCTTTCGGCACCTTGAAGCTTGCTAGCCGGGCGCGACAATGTTCGGTGAGAGCAGGGAGCGCCAGGCTGGCCCCTTCCGCCAGCACGACGATGGCGACCGGGCGCTCGCCCCAGCGGGCATCGCGCAGGCCAATCACGGCGACCTCACGCACCTCGGGCAAATCGTAGATGACGCGCTCGACTTCGGAGGAGGCGATGTTCTCGCCGCCGGAGATGATCATGTCCTTCTTGCGGTCGGTCAGGTACAGAAAGCCCTCGTCGTCGAGATAGCCGACATCGCCGCTGCGGAACCAGTCGTCGAAGAAAGCTGACGCCGTCTTCTCGGGGTCTTTCCAATAGCCGCGCGTGATCTTCGGTCCGCGCAAACAGATCTCGCCGTTCACGTTCGGTGGCAGCGTCTTGCCGTCCTCGTCGCGAATCTCGATCTCGACATGGGCGATGGCGCGGCCGGTCGAGCCGATCTTCTCGATCTCGCGGCCGGCTTCCATGAAGGTGTCGCCGCCGACAGTCTCGGTCAGGCCATAGGCATCGATGTAGCGCGCATTGCGGAAGAGTTGCGAAAAGGCGCGGATGCGCAGCTCCGGCGTCTTCTCGCCGCCGCCGATCGCCCATGTCAGGCTGGAAACGTCGTAGCGGTCACGGGTGGGGCAGGTGAGCATCGTGGTGGTCATGACAGGCGCGAACCAGGCGGCGTTGAGCTTGTCCTCCGCGATGGCCGCAAGCGCCGTCTCCGGCTCGAAATTGCGCTCGATGCGGATGAAGCCGCCATGCCAGAGCACGGCGATGCCGGGCAGGTCGAGCGCACCGACGTGATAGAGCGGGCCGACGACGAGGAGGCGCGTGTCGGCGCGGAGGCCGAGGGCGATCGTCTGGTCGGCCGACTTCCAGTAGAAATTATCGTAAGAGAGCATCACGCCCTTGGGCCGGTCGGTCGTGCCCGAGGTGTACATCAGCCGCATCAGGTCGGACGGCGCGCGCGCATGCATCGGTGCGGGCGCGGCGTCGCCTGCGAGGTGTGTGATGCTCCGCTGCGCGGCGTCGTTCAGAACGACGATCTTCGCGCCAGCCGCGTTCGCAGCCAATTCCTCATCGACGATCAATAGCCGCGCGCCGGCATTGCCGGCGATGTAGCCGACCTCGTCGCGCGAGAGGCGGAAATTGATCGGCAGGAACACTGCGCCGAGATGGCTGGTCGCAAACACCAGCTCCAGGAACGCCGCGCTGTTCTTCATCAGCACCGCCACCACATCGCCGGCGCCGATGCCCTGCGACGCGAGCCAGCCGGCAGTCGTGCGAATGCGCGCATCGAACGCGGCGTAGGAGATCTCCTCGCCGCGGTATTTCAGCGCGGGCCGGTCCGGCGTTCGCCGGGCATGGAAGCCGATGAAGCTCGAAAGGTTGATCATTCTGCGGTTTCGGGCCGATTGGCGGCCTCGTTTCCTCCCGTCCTGAATAATGACTCATAATTCATATTTGCCTTGACGTCACCCCCTGCCTCTGAAATTGTTGGGAACACGGAGACGAGACGATCTTCGACAAGGGACTGGAACGCCGACCCGAAAGAGGGAGGGGAAAATGACGAGAACCCGCACGCCGGGCATCAGCCGCCGTTCAACGCTGGCGCTGATGGGCGCCGGTGCGATGAGTGTTGCCGCCGCGCCGTGGGTGGCGCGCGCCCAAGCCAAGACCATCAAGATCGGCATGCCGACGATCTTGTCGGGCCGCGTCGCACAGCTCGGCACGTCGTCGCGCAATGCGGTGATGCTCGAGGTCGACAAGGTCAACGCCGCCGGTGGACTCGCAGGCCGGCAGATCGAGATGGTGATCCGCGATTCCAAGGGCCAGCCGCAGGAAGCCGCCCGCGTCGCGCGCGAGCTCGTCAACACCGACGGCTGCGAATGGCTGATCGACGGCGAGGCCTCGTCCGGATCGTTCGCGGTGCATGAAGTGGCGCGCGATCTCGGCGTGCTCTGCGTCCACACCTGCTCGGAAGCGTCCTCGCTCACCGCCGATCCCAAGCAGCACATCCCGAACGCGTTCCGCTGCGTCCGGCAAGGCATCCACGATTCCATCGTCGGCGGCAGCTACGCCGCCTCGATCGCCAAGGCCAAAGGCCTGAAGAAGTGGGCGACGTGCTCGCCCGACTACGCCTATGGCCGCGACACCACCGGTGAGTTCACGCTGTACCTGAAGCGCTTCGCGCCCGACGTCGAAGTCATCAGCGAGTCCTGGCCAAAGCTGTTCCAGCCCGACTACACCGAGGTGGTCACGAAGATCCTGCAGGCCAAGCCGCAGGCGCTTTACTCGTGCCTATGGGGCGGTGATCTCACCTCCTACATCGACCAGGCTAACATCTACGCGATGTTCAGCCAGATGGAAGTGTTCGCGGTCAACATGGCCGACTACACCGCGCTCACCGTGGTGAAGAACCTGCCCAAGGGCATCCACTCCGGCAACCGCTACATCAAGACGTTCCCGACCACGCCGGAGAACGCCGCCTGGGGCGATGCCTACAAGACCAAGTACAACGAATATCCGACCAACTGGTCGTGGCAGAACGCGACCGCGGTGATGTTCCTCAGCGAAGCCGCCAAGAAGGCCAACTCGACCGACGGCAAGAAGATCGCGGAAGTGCTGAAGGGCCTCACCATCAAGTGCCCGTTCGGCGCCGACGGCACCGTGACGATGCGCGGCGACGACCACACGCTGGTCGGCTACGCCATCGGCTGGGGCACCACGATCCCGCAGGAGCCTTACGTGCCCGAGGTCAAGGCCGGCGACTGGAAGACCATCTTCGAGCTCGAAGCCGAGTGGAAGAAGAGCAAGGGTTACACCTGATCGCGCGCGTGGCGGGGACGGGCAGCCGTCTCCGCCACCTTCGTTTCGTTCCCCGCGCCGCCTCAGGCGCACGACAATGAAAGTGCTCCCGTGGATCTCGACGCGCTTGCCGGCTGCCTCTCCAGCTCCGCCTGTCTGGTGACGCAAACCACCAGCGGCCTCATCATCGGCATGCTGCTGTTCCTGGTCGCGGTCGGGCTGACGCTAATCTTTGGCGTGCTGAAGGTCGTCAATTTCAGTCACGGCGCCTTCTACATGTTCGGCGCCTACTTCGCGATGACGGCCTATCAGCTCACCGGCAGTTTTGCGCTGGCAATGCTGGCAGGTGCAGCCGGCACGGCGATCCTCGGCCTGATCTTCGAGCGCGTCTTCATGAGTCGCGTCTACGGCGCCGACGTCCTGATGCAGCTGCTCGTTTGCTATGCCTTCGTGTTGATCTTTGACGATGTCGTGCGCGTGATATGGGGACCCGAGTTCAAGTCGATGGGCATGCCGTCCGCGTTCCAGGTGATGCCGCTGTTCATCGCCGGCGGCGTGGTGCCGCCTTATTATCTGCTGCTGATCGGCGTCGCGCTGGTTGCCGCCATCGTGCTCGGTATCGGGCTGTCGCGCAGCCGCATCGGCAAGGTGATCCGCGCCGCCGCGCATAATCCCGGCATGGTGTCCGCGCTCGGCATCAACACCGGCCTGATCTATGGCGGCGTGTTCGCGCTTGGCGGCATGCTGGCGGGCCTTGCCGGCGCGCTGGCGGCGCCCGTGCGCTCGCTAACGCCGGGGATGGGATTCTCAGTGCTGATCGAATCCTTCATCGTCACCGTGATCGGCGGCATGGGCTCGATCCTGGGCGCGCTGATCGGCGCGCTGCTGCTCGGCCTGATCCGCTCCTTCGGTTCGCTCGGCTTTCCCCTGTTCACGGAAGGCCTGATGTATCTCTTCATGGTGATCGTGCTGGTCTCCAAGCCAACCGGCCTGTTCGGCAAGGAGGCGGCATGACCGAGCTCGAGGCCGGTCGCGCGCAGACATTGACGCCGGTGCGGAACGGCGCGGCGCTGCAGCGCTATCGCGATGTACTGATCGCGCTGATCGCCTTCGCCGTGCTGGCGAGCCTGCCGCTGTTTACGGGCAGCAAGGCGCTGCTCGATTTCGTCATTCGCTGCTCCGCTTACGGGCTGTTCGCGACCTCGCTCAACCTTCTGGTCGGTTACACCGGCCTGACCTCGTTCGGCCACGGCATGTTCTTCGGCATTGGCGCCTACAGCTTCGGCCTGATCATGCAGAAGCTCGGCCTGCCCATTCCGGTCGCCTTTGTCGCGACGCTCGCAATCACCGCGGTGATCGCTGCTGTCATCGGTGCGATCTGCGTGCGGCTGAAGGATATCTATTTCGCGTTCGTCACGCTCGCGTTCCAGATGCTGATCCACTCGACCATCCTGTCCTGGGCGTCCTTCACCGGCGGCGACCAGGGGCTGCGCGGCGGCATTCCGCGCCCCGCATTTCTTGGGATCAACCTCGCCAACCACGTCCATCTCTACATCGCGAGCTGCGCGTTGCTGATCCTCGGGCTGCTCGCGATGCGCCAGATCGCGCAATCCCCGTTCGGCTACACGCTGCGCATGATCCGCGACAACGCAGCGCGCGCGAGCTTCCTCGGCATCGACGTCTGGCGCGCCAAGCTCACCGTGTTCGTGCTGGCGGCGCTGTTCGCGTCGATGGGCGGCATGGTGATGGCGCTGTTCGTCTCCGGCGCCTATCCGGAGTTCGCCTATTGGACCATCTCGGGCGAGGCCATTTTCATCAACATGCTCGGCGGCGTCTCGACCTTCCTCGGGCCGATGGTCGGCACCGTGCTGCTGCTGCTGCTCAACGACACCGTGACGCGGTTCACCGAATATCACGGCATCGTGCTCGGCGTGGTCATCCTGTTCTTCGCGCTCGGCCTGCGCAAAGGCCTGCTCGATTTCGTCGCCGAATGGTACGCACATCGGCGCGACGCAGGCGAGGGGCGCTAGCCATGCTGGAGATCCGCAACCTCGCAAAATCCTTCGGCGGCGTGAAGGCGACCAACGACGTCTCGCTCGACTTCCCCGATGGCTCGCTCACGGCCGTGATCGGCCCGAACGGCGCGGGTAAAAGCACCTTCTTCAACCTGATCACCGGCGCCTTGAGGCCGGACACCGGCCAGGTGCTGCTCGACGGCGTCGATCTCGCCGGCCGTTCGCCGCCGGAGATCGTGCGCCATGGCATCGGTCGCGCCTTCCAGGTCGCCAGCATCTTCAAATCGCTGACGGTGCAGGAGACCATGCTCGCCGCCGTCAGCGCCGACCAGCGCTCGTCCGCGGTGCTGCACAAGCGCTTTCCCTTGCTGGAGACGCGCGATCGCGCCGAGCATGTGATGGAGCTGCTGGGCCTTGCGAGCAAGCGCAACCGCACGGCATCGACATTGTCGCATGGTGACCAGAAGCTGCTCGACATCGCGCTGGCACTGGTGCTCGAGCCCAAAGTGCTGCTGCTGGATGAGCCGACCGCCGGCATGGGCCCGGAAGAGCGCTGGCGCATGATCGACAAGGTGCGCGAGCTCTGGGAGACCCAGAAGATCACGGTCGTCTTCATCGAGCACGACATGGACATCGTGTTCAAGATCGCGCCAAAAATCGTCGTGCTCTGCTACGGCCGCATTCTCGCAACCGGCACGCCCGACGAGATCCGCAACAACGGCGCCGTGATCGACGCCTATCTCGGCACCGAGCATGCGGGAGCCGCCGCATGAGCGCCGCCGTCATCGAAGTCGCCGATCTCGACGTCTACTACGGCACCAGCCAGATCCTGTTCGGCGTCGGCCTCTCGGTGCGGCAGGGCGAGACGATGGCGCTGCTCGGCCGCAACGGCGCCGGCAAGTCGACGACGATGAAAGCGATCATGGGGCTGGCGCCGCCGCGGCGCGGCAAGGTCAGTCTGCGCGGTGCGGTGATCTCCGGTCGGAAGCCGCACCATATCGCGCGCGCCGGCCTCGGCTTCGTTCCGGAGGATCGCCAGATCTTTCCGGAGCACACCGTCGAGGACAATCTCGTCATCGGGCGCAAGAAGGGGCCGGAGGGCCAGGACGAGTGGCCGATCAAGCGCATCTATGAAGTCTTCCCGCTGCTGGAGCCGCTGCGCCATCGCATCGCCGGGCGCCTGTCAGGCGGCGAGCAGCAGATGCTGGCGATCGCGCGCACGCTGATGGGCAATCCGGCGCTGCTCCTGCTCGACGAGCCGAGCGAAGGGCTCGCGCCGATCATCGTGCAGCGGATCGGCGAGCTGCTGCGGCAGCTTCGCCAGCTCGGCTCGACCGTGCTGATCGCCGAGCAGAACATGCATTTCTGCTTGGGGCTGGCGAGCCACGCCACGGTCATCGACAAGGGCCAGATCGTCTATGCCGCCGGAATCGACGAGCTGAAGGCCAATGACGGGATCCGGCGGCGTTATCTGGCCCTTTAGGCAGGTCGGCCGGTGCCCAAGTAGGTCGGAAGAAGAAAACTGTTGCCCCCAAGGCACCCCGCGGAAGGAGTTTCCCTCCGAGGGGGCAAAAACGCCAATCGCTTCCATTGCTGTTTAGGCCCGAAACGACGACATTCCATTCGCAATTTGATGGATTGACGGCCATGGAACGCACTGGATTTGAGCCCTTCGGCGAGCAGCTGGTGTCCGCAACGGACACTCAGCCGAAATCGCGCGCCTCAAAGCTCCTGCTGCGGGCCGGCACCACGCTGTTCTGGTCGCTGGTCGCGGGCATCGTGCTTGCCCGTGCGGCCTTCTTCGAGCCGGGCGTCTATGACGGCTTCAACCGCGTCGCCTCGCTGGCCAAGAGCCTGATCTTCTGAGCCGAATTATTCCGGGTCGAGGACGGAACTTCCCTCGGCCCTGATATGCTGAAAACTTATTCCCCAACGGAAGCGTCGTGCGTATAAATCTTTCTCCTCTGGGAGAGATTTGTGTCGCAGAATCAAGCATCCAGCCCGGCCGACGCCAAGCCGACCACTGCTATTAGCCGCGTCGTCGCGCTGATTCCCGGCATTATCCTCTGCGTTCTGGTCGCCGGCGTCTCGGCCCTGCTGGAGCGGGCGGAACTGGGCGTTTTCGAGCATCCCTATGTCGAGGCGCTGGTCATGGCGATCCTGCTCGGCATGGCGCTGCGCAGCTTCTGGAAACCGGCGCCGCGCTGGCAGGCCGGCATCGCCTTCAGCGCCAAGCAGCTCCTCGAAGTCGCGGTCATGCTGCTGGGGGCCTCGATCAGCTTCGCCGCCATCGCCGCCTCGGGCATCGCGCTGCTAGCGTCGATCGCCGCGGTCGTCGTGATCGCGCTCTGCGTCTCCTTCGGCCTCAGCCGCATGCTTGGCCTCTCCACGCGCCTCTCGATCCTGATCGCCTGCGGCAACTCGATCTGCGGCAACTCCGCCATCGCAGCCGTGGCCCCGATCATCGGCGCCAACAGCGACGAGATCGCGTCCTCGATCTCCTTCACCGCCATCCTCGGTGTGATGATGGTGCTGGGCCTGCCGCTGCTGATCCCGCTGCTGCAATTGTCGGCCACGCAATACGGCATCCTCGCCGGCCTGACCGTTTACGCCGTGCCGCAGGTGCTCGCGGCAACGGTCCCGGCCGGGCTGATCTCGACGCAGATCGGCACGCTCGTGAAACTGATGCGCGTCCTGATGCTCGGGCCGGTCGTCGTCGGCCTGTCGCTGGTCGCCTCGCGCTGGCAGACCGGCGCCAAGAAGTCCAATGTCGGCTTCTTCCGCCTGGTCCCGTGGTTCATCCTCGGCTTCCTCGCGCTCGCGACGCTGCGATCGCTGGAGATAGTGCCTGTTACGGTGGTGGGGCCGGTGACGAAGATCACCAGCTTCCTCACGGTGGTGTCGATGGCCGCACTCGGCCTCGGCGTCGACGTCCGCGTGCTCGCCAATGTCGGGGGACGGGTGACGGCGGCGGTGACGCTGTCGCTGATGCTGCTGCTCGGGATCAGCATCGCGCTGGTGCATTGGTTCAAGTGATCTGGGCGAAGCTGCCGTAGGGTGGCAAAGGCGCGAAGCGCCGTGCCCACGCATCAGTTCGGCATGTGGCTCAGGTGGTGGGCACGCTTCCGCCTTCGCTCTTCGAGCTACGGCGGACAAGTCGCTTTTCCCACCCTACGAGACCGTCATCGCCGCGAGCGGAACGCCAAAATCAGATCACATCCGCCAGCGAATGGCCATGCAGCTCGATATTGAACCCCTGCATGCCCATGTCGTTGATCTCGCCGCCCATCGCCTTCAGGCTCTCTTCGCGGATCAGCGACATCAGCCCGCGACGCAGCGCCAGGAATTCCGACGACATCATCATCGATTGTTGCCGCGGCCGCTCCAGCGGGATCGGGATCTCCGCCTTGATCGAGCCGGGACGCGCCGTCATGCAATAGACGCGGTCGGACAGGAAGATCGCCTCGTCGATGTCGTGGGTGACGAACAGCACCGAGATTTTCAGCCGTTGCCACATGTTGGTGAGGATCTGCTGCATGATGACGCGCGTCTGCGCGTCGAGCGCGCCGAACGGCTCGTCCAGCAGCAGCACCTTCGGTCCCGTCGCGAGCGCGCGGACAATGCCGACGCGCTGCTTCATGCCGCCGGAGAGCTTTTCCGGATAGTGCTTCTCGAAGGCTTCGAGTCCTGCAAGCCCGAGCAGCGTGCGCGCGGCGCGCTCGCGCTGGGAGCGGGGCATGCCGCGCATCTTCAGGCCGAACTCGACATTCTCCCGTACCGTCTTCCAGGGGAACAGCGAATATTGCTGGAACACCATGCCGCGCTCGGCGCTCGGCCCATTCACGCGTTCGCCGTCGACGGTGACGATGCCCGTCGTCGGCTTGAGGAAGCCCGCGACCGCATTGAGCAGCGTCGACTTTCCGCAGCCGGAGGGGCCGACGATCGAGACGAACTCGCCCGGCTTCACATGGATCTGCGTGTCGGTGACGGCCTGAACCGGTCCCTCGATGCTGTCATAGCTGAGGGAAAAATTCCGGACCTCGATATGGCCTTTCGGTTCGCTCGCCAGAATCTCGCTCATCTCGTCGACCTCCACGGCATCACCAATTGTCCCGCGCCGCGGATCAGCAGGCTCGATCCGAGCCCGAGCACGCCGATCGCGATCATGCCGAGCGCGATGTCGGCATACTGGACCAGCGAGTATGCCTCCCAGGTGAAGTAGCCGATGCCGTATTGGCCGGAGATCATCTCGGCCGCGATCAGCGAGACCCAGGCGACGCCCATGCCGACGGTAAGGCCGGTGAAGATGTGGGGCAGCGAGGCCGGAAAATACACCTCGCGGAAGATCGAGCGTTCGCGGGCGCCGAGACATTGCGCGGCGCGCACCAGCACGGGATCGACCAGCGACATGCCGTGCAGCGTGTTGACCAGGATCGGGAAGAACGCGCCGAGGAAGGTGATGAAGACGATGCTCTGCTCGTTGGTCGGCCACAGCATGATCGCCATCGGCACCCAGGCGATCGCCGGGATCGGCCGCAGCACTTCCGCGACCGGGAAGATGATCTCATGCACCAGCTTGAAGCGGCCCATGATCAGGCCGAGCGGCACGCCGACGATGGCCGCCAGCGAGAAGCCGAAGAAGATGCGCCGGCAGCTCAGCAGGATGTGCATCAGGAATTTGGGATCGTGGATCGCCTTGGTGAAGCTCGCATAGACCGCGAGCGGCGAGGGCACGTTGGTGAAGCGCACGAAGAACACGACGCGATAGGTCGTGAGCAGGTGCCAGACCAGCAGGAAGGCGAGCAGCGAGATGATGCCGATCGCGGTGGCGCGCAGCCGGCCCTGGTTGAGCCGGTACCAGCGCAGCGTGAGCGTGCCGAAGGAGGGAGGTGCTGCGGGCGGGGTGACGGCGGGCACCGGGCCCGTCTCTGCAATTGCCGGCATGCTGTCCTCGGGATGTCTGACGAGGGCGGGACTGCTCACGTCTTGCCTCCGCCGACCGCCGCCTTCACCGCGTCGTCGAAGCCGAGCACCTTGCCGCTGATCTTGGCGGCATAGGCCTCCGCGTCCTTCTTCAGCAGGAACGGGGCGACCTCGCCATTGCCGACCGCGAAGAAGGCCTGGTCGGCGAACAGCTTGATGCCGCGCGTGGTGTCGAAGACGTAGGCGACGTTGATCTTCTTGCCCTTGGCCTTGAAGTCGGCATAGGCGCCGAGCGTGCAGCTGGCGGACGAGAACGGCATGATGCCGGCATCATCGACCCAGACCTCGCCGGCCTTGCGCGGATCGGCGATCGGCTTCTTGCAGAAGGCGTCTTCGCCGGAGATTTCGTAGTTCTTCGTGCTCACAAGCTGCGCGTCATAGTCGAGCCTCATCTCGGCATAGGCCTTGCGGATGTAGCTGTCGTCGACCCATTTCTTCGGATCGAACTCCTTCATGCGGCCGAGGTTCTGCAGCACCTTGACGTCGGTCGTGGCCGCATCGATCAGCGCCGGCTTGACGGTAGGGTCGGTGGTCATGTTGCCGCTGGGGCCGAGGAAGATGTAGACGACTTCCTTGTTGATGCCGGTCCATTCCTGGATTTTCTCGGCGGCAAGCTTGGGATCGTCGCGCAGCCACTGGTTGGCGGCGATCAGCGCCTTGAAGTAGGCGACGACGACCTCGGGATATTTCTCGGCGAAATCGGTGCGAACGACGATGCCGTGGAACGTCGGCAGGTTGGTTTCGACGCCGTCAAAAATCTTTCGCGCGAAGCCGCGGAAGGGAAGCAGCTCGGCGAACGGAACGAAGTCGGCATGCGCGTCGATCTTCTTCTCCTGGAGGTTGGTCGAGCCGACCTCCGGGCTCTGGCTGACGAGCTGGAAGAAATCTGCCGCATAGCCGCGGTCCTGCATCGCCTTCAACACCATGCCGTGCGCGGCGGAGCCGAACGGCACGCTGACGAGCTTGCCCTTGAGATCGGCGAGATCATAATAGGGCGAGTCCTTGTGGACGACGAGACCGTTGCCGGAGCCGGACAGGCTGTAGGCGGCAATGCCGATCAGCCGGCTCTTGCTCTCCGGATTGCTCTCGAAGGTGAAGCCGTTCACGATCAGCGGATAGTCGCCCATCATGCCGATCTGCAGCTTGTTCGCCATCATCGCATTGGTGACGGGCGGGCCGGACGTAAAGTTCTGCCACTCCAGCTCGAACTTGATGTTGGCGTATTTGCCGTCCTTGGGCAGGTATTTTTCGAGCAGATGGAGCTGGCGGATGACGACGCCGGCGGTCACGGTGTTGGTCGTGGTGTCCTGCGTTCCGATGCCGAGGGTGACGGTTTCCGCCGAGGCCGGCTGCGCGGCTAGAAGCGCCAGCGACGTCACTGACATCGCGATCGAGAGCGTGGGAAGATGGCGGACCATTCTCATCCTCATTCGGTTGGATGTGCTGTGGTTGCCATGATTGGGGGAGGGCACCGGCAGGGCAAATCCGGAATGATGACCGCAGTCGATTAGTTGCCGGGAAAAGCTGATTGCATACTCCTTGAGCAGTCCTGCACTATAAAGCCGCTTGCCTGTGCACCGGGCTTGCTCGCAAATTTCTCCTAATCGGAGGCGTGACCGCGCATTTCCTCCAGCACGTCGGTTCGGCAGACCACGATCTGCGACCGCTTGGTCAAGACGATTCCCTTCTCCTGCATCCGCTTCAGGCTGATCGTGACCCATTGCCTTGTCGCGCCGACCATGTGGGCGATGTCGGCGTGGGTGAAGGCGGCTGCGATCACCGTGCCGTCGGCGTCCTCGACGCCGTAGAGTTCGACGAGATGCAACAGCAGATGCGCAAGGCGCTGGGTGATCGAGCGCGTCCCCAGCATTTGCGCGAGCGCCGAGTAGCACTTGCCCTTGAAGGTGAGGCCTTCAATGAGGCCGATCGCGAGGTTCGGGATCTCTGCGGCAAGCGACCGCAGTTCCTTTCCGGGCAGGTGCACGACGCTGCAATTGCTGGATGCGACGCCGGACCATTGATGCACGGTGCCTTCGAACACTTCGGGCCCGCCGACGAAATTGCCGACATGCCAGTAGGCCAGCGTGATCTCGCGGCCGAGCGGCGAGGTGTAGAACACGCGGATGCGGCCGCTCTCGATCAGCCAGATGCCGTCATGCTTGCCGCCCTGGCTGAACAGCGTCTGGCCGCGATTGAGCACTTTTCGCCGGCCCTGCTTCAGCACCAGCTCGCGCTCGCGCGGCGAGAGCTTGTCCATCAGCGGCGGCGGGCCGCCGATCCATTGCTGGTTCTCGGTGAGCAGCAGCGAGGAACTGCCCGCAGGCCGGCCTGCCGGGGGAATAGCCCCGCGAACCGCATTCGCCGCCTGCAACATGAGCCGCCTCCGGAACGTTCAAATCGTTCTAAAGAGGAGCAATGTCCGTGCCAGATGGGGGCGATTCACGTCCTGCGTCATTCCGGGATGCACGCAAAGCGCGCAGGCCGGAATCCATAACCACGAGCGGGGGTTATGGATTCCGGGCGCGCCCTTCGGACGCCCCGGAATGACGAACTGTGCGTGAGTGCGGTTTACCGCCCCGCCAGGCTCAACAGATACGGCTTGGGATAAATCCCGCGATTGTGCCCATCCGAAAACGAGATGTTCAGCCCATAACCGAGATCGCCGATCTCCGTGATCGCAATGCCCGGAAACCGTTCCGGGAAGCGGCCGTCGAAGCGGGCGCGGGTGCAGTGGGCGCATTTGCAGGAGAGGCGGAGTGTTTCGGCGGGAATGCTGAGCGCATTGTCCTCGGTGGTGCGGACGAGGAGCGTTGCGAGATCGGCGCTGGCCTCATAGTCGGCCACGGTCGGTGCCACCAGGGTCATGGTCATGACGAACCTCCAACGTCTCTTTACGTCGGCGCTGACACGCGAGAATAGCAACTAATTGCCAGCGTGGCGCGGTGGCGCTGCCTCGTCTTCGATCATCGCCCGCGAAATGTGAAACTAATCGACCGGGAGTTTCAGTTCCGCGTTGCCGGAATCCCGTCTCTCCGAAAACCTTGCAACCGATAGCAAGCACGGAGAGACCATGAGCGCATTTCAGAAGGAAACGGTTTTGTCGGTCCGGCACTGGACCGAGTCCCTGTTCAGCTTCACCGCGACGCGCGATCCCGGCTTCCGTTTCCAGAACGGTCAGTTCGCCATGATCGGCCTCGAGGTCGAGGGCAAGCCGTTGATGCGGGCCTACAGCCTGGCGAGCGCCAATCACGAGGAAGCGCTCGAGTTCTTCTCGATCAAGGTGCAGGACGGCCCGCTGACCTCGCGGCTGCAGAAGATCAGGGAAGGCGACATCATCCTGGTCGGCCGCAAGGCGACGGGCACGCTGATCACCGGCAACCTCATTCCGGGAAAACGCCTGCTGCTGCTTTCGACCGGAACGGGCCTTGCGCCCTTCGCCAGCCTGATCAAGGACCCCGACGTCTACGAGAATTACGGGACCATCGTGCTCGCCCATGGCTGCCGCCAGGTCTCCGAGCTCGCTTATGGCGAGCACGTCGTCGACGGCCTGCGCAATCACGAATTCTTCGGACCCCTGATCCGCGACAAGCTGATCTATTACCCGACCGTCACCCGCGAGCCGTTCCGGAATCGCGGCCGCATCACCGATCTGATCGCCTCGAACCAGCTGTTCGACGATATCGGGCTAACGGGCCTGGATATCGAGACCGACCGCATCATGCTGTGCGGCAGCCCCGCGATGCTGGAGGAACTGCATGCGATGTTTGCCGCGCGCGGCTTCGTCGAGGGCAACCACAGCCAGCCCGGCCATTTCGTCATCGAAAAGGCCTTCGTCGAGCGCTGAGGCGCAAATCGCGTTCCGGCGACAACTAATTGCTATCGCCGGACAGCCACCTGAACAAATCTGATGCAAAGGCGCCGGGGACCGGCGAACCAGGAGCAAGCGATGGCACTAGATCAGATCGTCGATGGACTTTCGGAGGTTTCCTGCGATGTGCTGGTGATCGGCGGCGGCACGGCCGGCCCGATGGCGGCGCTGAAGGCGAAGCTGAAGAACCCGAAGGCCAACGTCGTCCTGCTCGAAAAGGCCAACGTCAAGCGCTCCGGCGCGATCTCGATGGGCATGGACGGGCTGAACAACGCGGTCATCCCCGGCTATGCGACGCCGGAGCAGTACACCAAGGAAATCACCATCGCCAATGACGGCATCGTCGACCAGAAGGCGGTCTATAAATACGCGCAGAACTGCTTTGAGATCATCGAAGAGCTCGACAGCTTCGGCATCCGCTTCCTGAAGAACGAGAACGGCGACTACGCCGTCAAGAAGGTGCACCACATCGGCACCTACGTTCTGCCGATGCCGAACGGCGAGACCGTGAAGAAGGTGCTGTATCGCCAGCTCCGCCGCGCCCGCATCCTGATCTCCAACCGCTACATGGCGACGCGGCTGCTGAAATCGTCCGACGGCCGCATCGCCGGCGCGATCAGCGTCAACACCCGCACCGCCGAAATTCTGGTGATCAAGGCCAAGGCCGTGATCCTTTGCATGGGCGCCGCCGGCCGCCTGGGCCTGCCGACCTCCGGCTACATGTTCGGGACTTATGAGAACGCCGCCAATTCCGGCGACGGCTATGCGATGGCCTATCATGCCGGTGCCGCGCTCGCGAACCTCGAATGCTACCAGATCAACCCGCTGATCAAGGATTATAACGGCCCGGCCTGCGCCTATGTCGCCGGTCCCTTCGGCGCGTTTACGGCGAACAACGAGGGCTCGCGCTTCATCGAATGCGACTACTGGTCCGGCCAGATGATGCTGGAGTTCTACAACGAGTTGTTGTCAGGCAAGGGCCCGGTGTTCCTTCAGCTCAAGCATCTCCATCCCGACACCATCTCGGAGATCGAGTCCACGCTGCACAAGGTCGAGCGTCCCACACGCGGGCTGTTCCAGCAGGGCCGCGGGGTGGACTACCGCAACGACTCGATCGAGATGCACATCTCCGAGATCGGCTTCTGCTCCGGCCACAGCGCCTCCGGCGTGTTCGTCGACGACAATGCCCGCACCACCGTGCCCGGCCTTTACGCCGCCGGCGATATGGCGAGCGTGCCGCACAATTACATGCTCGGCGCCTTCACCAACGGCTCGGTTGCCGGCATCGATGCGATGGAATTCGCCGACAGCCACGACTTTGCGGAGTTCGATGCCGCTGATGTCGCGAAGGAGCGCGATCGCGTGCTGGCGCCGACTAAGCGCGAGGACGGCATTCCGCCGAACCAGGTCGAGTACAAGACCCGACGCCTCGTCAACGACTATCTCCAGCCGCCGAAGGTCACGCGCAAATACGAGCTCGGCATGCGCCGCCTCGCCGAGGCGCGGGAGGACATGCAGGAGCGCATGATCGCGCGCAATGCGCACGAGTTGCTGCGCGCGCTCGAGGTGCAGTCGATCATGGACTGCGCCGACATGGCGGTACATGCCTCGCTCTACCGCGAGGAGAGCCGCTGGGGCCTCTATCACTGGCGCACCGATTTCCCGGAGAAGGACAACGAGAACTGGTTCTGCCACACGCTGCTCTCCAAGCAGAACGGCAAGATGATCAGCGAGAAGCGCGCCGTCGAGCCTTACGTCGTGCCGATCGCCGATGACGAGAAGGACCTCTACGACAAGCAGCGCATCCGCGCCTCCGCCTGATCCACCGCAACAGCGCAACAGGAGACATCAAATGCCTCTCGCTTCCTATCAGACATCGGTTCCGGTGGTTGTCGACGACGCCAAATGCATCGCGGACAAGGGCTGCACCGTCTGCGTAGACGTCTGCCCGCTCGACGTGCTCCGCATCAGCGACATGACCAACAAGGCCTATATGGCCTATGACGAGTGCTGGTACTGCATGCCTTGCGAGGCGGATTGTCCGACCGGCGCGGTCACCGTCAACATTCCCTACCTGTTGAGGTGATCATGTCGAGCCCATTCGAATCCTACGACGATCTCGAAGACGCCGACGAGCGGCTGCAGGCTGCCGATCCCGCCGAGCGCCGCGTCGCCATCATCGCGCTCGGCCATTCCGGCGATCCCGCGGCCGTGGCCCATCTTGCCAACATGGTAGCCGATCCGGACGCCGGCGTGCGCCAACAGGTTGCGATGGCGCTCGGCGAGTTCGACGGGCCGGAAGCCGCGAGCGCGCTCGTCAAGCTGCTGGTCGACCCCGAGAGGATCGTCGCAGCGGCTGCTGCCGACAGCATGGCCGAGTTCAAGGATCCCGCCTGCGCCGGGATCATTCTGCCGCTGGTCAAGCACGCCCACGCCTTCGTCCGTATGGGGGCGCTGCGCGCGCTGAAGGAGTTACGTAGCAAGGACACGCTGAAGCCGGCGCTGGAAGCGCTGCAGGATACTGACGCCGCCGTGCGCGTGCAGGCGATCGGCGTGATCGGCTTCCTGAAGCTCGAAGAATCCATCCCTGCACTGACCGCACTGATCAACGATCCCGATGCGCATGTGCGCCGTGCCGCCGTGAGTGCGCTGGCTTTCTCGCAGATGAAGCCGGCGGCGGAGACGATCACCCGCGCGCTGAAGGATTCCGACTGGATGGTCCGCGAGATGGCCGCCGAAACGCTCGGCCTCAACGTCAACGGCGCACTCGCGGCCGACCAGCTCGTCGGCGCGCTCGGCGACGAATTCTGGCAGGTGCGGCTGAAGGCGATCCGCAGTCTCGGCAAGATGAAGATCGAGTGCGCGGTGCGGCCGGTCGGCCAGTGCATCAACCACGACCAGGCCAATCTGCGCAAAGAGGCGGCCGCCGCGCTCGGCGAGATCGCCCATCCCGACGGCGAGGCATTTTTGGCCGTCATCGCCGACGATGCCGACCCCGATGTCCGCAAGAACGCGCGCTGGGCGCTGCAGCAGATCGCGGCCCGCAAAGCGCGAGCAGGAGCATAAAAGGCGCGCGCAGGCGCATAAAAGGCGCGGGCAGGGACATAGCGGCCCCTCGCGGCCGCTCTGGACTTCGCCCGCCAGACGTTTATTGGTCTTCGCCAATGGGATCGGCCTGCCGTGAAAGCGGCCGATCCCAAAGAAACAGCGAGGACGCCGGCCATGACGACACTGACTGTAAAGGACCTTCTGCCCGAGGACGGTACGCGGGGAACGCTCGTCGGCCGCGTCTGGCTGCCGCAGGTCAATGGTCCGGCCGTGGTCGCCGTGCGCGGCGACGGCGTCTTCGACGTCACCGCCAGGTTTCCGACCGTCAGCGCGCTTTGCGAGGAGGATAATCCGGCCAAGGCGCTGGCCGCGGTCAAGGGCGAGCGCATCGGCGATCTCGACGCCATCGTCGCCAACACCGCGCCCGATGGGCGCGATTCCAAAAAGCCGTGGCTGCTCGCGCCGGTCGATCTCCAAACCCTGAAGGCCGCCGGCGTCACCTTTGCGATCTCGATGCTGGAGCGCGTGATCGAGGAGCGGGCCAAGGGCAATCCGGCCTCGGCCGAAGCGATCCGCAAAGAGGTGACGCGGCTGATCGGCGACGATCTGTCCAAGCTCAAGCCGGGCTCGGACCAGGCCATGCACCTGAAGCAGGTGCTGATCGATCAGAACGCCTGGAGCCAGTATCTCGAAGTCGGTATCGGCCCGGATGCCGAGGTCTTCACCAAGGCGCCGACCATGTCCTCGGTCGGCACCGGCATGGATGCCGGCCTGCATCCGAAGTCGACCTGGAACAATCCCGAGCCGGAGCTCGTGCTGTTCGTGTCGAGCCGCGGCAAGATCGTCGGCGGCGCGCTCGGCAACGACGTGAACTTGCGCGACTTCGAAGGCCGCTCGGCGCTGCTGCTGTCGAAGGCCAAGGACAACAATGCGTCCTGCTCCATCGGCCCGCTGCTGCGCCTGTTCGACGGCAGTTTTACGCTCGACGACGCGCGCAAGCTCGACATCAGCCTGAACGTGAAGGGCACCGACGGTTTCGTGCTCGACGGCCATTCCTCGATCAGCAAGATCAGCCGCGATCCGACCGATCTCGTCGAGCAGACCATCGGCAAGGTGCATCAGTATCCTGACGGTTTCGTGCTGTTTCTCGGCACGATGTTCGCACCCGTGAAGGATCGCGATGCGCCGGGGCAGGGCTTTACGCACAAGCGCGACGACATCGTCACCATCGCCGCGCCCCAGCTCGGCAAGCTCGTCAACCGCATGCGCACCAGCGACGAGTGCGAGCCGTGGACCTTTGGCATCGGCGCGCTGATGAAGAACCTGGCGCAGCGGAAGCTGATTTAGTTTTCTTCGCCTCTCCCCGCACGCGGCAGGGGAATCGCATATGGAATTGCGGCCTCTATTGCGTTGTTTTGCAAGATGGATTCTGAGAACGACTCCCACGAGACGGAGGGAGTCGTATGGGCAAGCTCAGGAAGGCGTTTCGGCGATTG